>CAYPYM010000453.1:0-3420 GCA_964414435.1 uncultured Ignavibacteriales bacterium
ACGAGACGACGGTCGTGGAGATAGCGGTCAGCACCGCGCTGCCGACCTCGGAGGCCGCCCTGAAGATGACGTCGCGCCGGTTGGCCTCGGGCGGGGCGGCGTCAAGATGGCGCAGGATGTTCTCGCATATAACTATCCCCATGTCGACAATCGTTCCTATGGCAATTGCAATGCCGGAGAGCGCCACGATGTTTGCATCGACCTTGAACAACTTCATGCCGATGAACGCCATCAGCACGGTGAGGGGGAGAAGGCCGGAGATCAACAGTGACGAGCGGAAGTGCATCACCATGATGATCACCACGATGATCGTCACGAGGATTTCGTCGACGAGCGCCGTGTTGAGCGTGCCGAGCGTCTCGTAGATAAGGCCGGTGCGGTCGTAGAACGGCACGATCGTCACCTGCGAGACGGTGCCGTCGGAGAGCGTCTTTTTCGGCAGCCCGGGGGCGATTTCCTTGATTTTCGCTTTGACGTTGTTGATCGCGGCGAGCGGGTTTTCGCCGTAGCGCACCACGACCACGCCGCCGACCGCCTCGGCGCCGCCCTAAACGAGGGCGCCGCGACGGAGCGCCGGACCGAGGGTGACGTTGGCGACATCGCTGATCCGGATCGGGACGTTGCCCGATTCCTTGACAACCGTGTTTTCGATATCGGCGACCTTCTTGATAAAGCCGAGGCCGCGAATCATGTACTCAACCTTGTTGATCTCGATCGTGCGCGCGCCGACATCGACATTCGACATCTGCACCGCCTTGAAGACATCCTGAAGGGTCACGCCGGCGGCACGCATGGCGTCGGGGTTGACATCGACCTGGTACTCACGCACGAAACCGCCGACCGAGGCGACCTCGGCGACACCGTCGGCCGATTGCAGCGCGTAGCGAACGTTCCAGTCCTGAATCGTGCGGAGTTCCTGGAGGTCCCAGCCGCCGGTGGGGTTGCCCTGCGGGTCGCGTCCCTCCAGGGTATACCAGAAGACCTGGCCGAGCGCGGTGGCGTCGGGGCCGAGTGTCGGCTGTACGCCGGCGGGGAGCGTGCCCTCGCCGAGCGAGTTCAACTTTTCGAGGACGCGTGAGCGCGACCAGTAGAATTCGACGTCGTCTTTGAAGATGACATAGATGGTCGAGAAGCCAAAATAGCTGTAGCTGCGAATCGTCTTGACGCCCGGTATGCCGAGGAGCGCGACGGTCAGCGGATAAGTGACCTGGTCCTCGATATCCTGAGGGGAGCGACCCATCCATTCGGTGAAGACGATCTGCTGGTTTTCACCGATATCGGGGATGGCGTCGACCGGTACCGGATCGCGCGGGAGGAAATTCTGTTTCCAGTCGAACGGGGCGACCATGATGCCCCAGCCGATAATGGCGACGACAAGAATCCCGACAACCAGTTTGTTATCGAGGCAGAACGCTATGACGCGATCGACCAGGGACATTTTCTGAACCGGAGGCTCGGTCGGTGTCATGGGTCAGATGCCTGCCTTCCCGGCGCCGGGGAGGGTGTCTTTGATTGAACCGCACCGGAGCATTTTCGAACCGTAGAACGAATTCCAGACGATCTTTTCGGTCTGGAGCCAGTAGGCGCCCTTGTTGTTGAACGCCATCGGGCAGTAGGTGAGGTAGTAGGCGACGTCGTCGGCGTGGCCGAAATCTCTCTGGAGATCGATGATTGCCTTGGAGACATCTTCAAAAGCCACCCGGGCCGCGTCGATATCGGTCGCAGCGGCGGCCTTGCTTGCGTCAGTCTTGACCCGGTCGGCGAGTCTCATCCACGTCGTGTGGTCATCACCGTGAAAGAGTTCCATATCGACTCCGTCAACCAGACCGGGCAGTCTGCCGGCGGCGGCGGTTGCGGCGGCAAGGTCGTCCTTCGCCAGCGCCATCTGGAGGTCGAAATAGTTATTGTAAATGGGGGTCAGGGCGGCCCGGGCTCTTTCGCTCAGGCCCCTCGATTCCTCGGCGGCAACCGGCTCTGCCGGTTCGGGAGTCGTCGGGGACGTTTCGGAGGCCAGCGACATCATGCTCGGTTTGGCCTGGATCTGAAGTTCGCTGTCGATCTTGAACGCGCCGTGGGTGACGACCTTCTCGCCTTCGGAGAGGCCGGATTTGACGACGTACACGTCGCCGGCGCGCGGGCCGAGTTCGACCTCGCGGCCTTCGTAGACCGGGCCGTCGTCGCCGTCGGACACTTCGACATAGACCACCGCGCGGGTGCCGGTGATGAGCGGCGCCGAGGCCGGGATGATCAGCGGCGCTTTGTGCGTGTAGGCGGCACCGTGCGGCGAGTAACCGAGCGACTCGGCGGGCACCAGCGGCATGCCGCAAATGTCGCACGTGCCCGGATGATCCTTGATGATTTCCGGATGCATCGGACCGATCCACTTGCCGGCGAGATGAACGTCGATCACTCGACCCGCATCGTCGAGTCGGGAATCAACGACCCCGCTCACGAACATGTCGGGCTTCAGCAGGCCGCCGGGATTGTCGACAATCGCCCGCACCTTCGCCGTGCGCGTCCTGTCGTCAATTGTCGGATCAATGAACGTGATCAACGCGGTGAAGGTCCGGCCGGGGAACGACGGCGACGTGAACGAGACCTGCTGCCCGTACCGCAGCCAGGGGAGATCGGATTCGTAGGCGTCGAACATCACCCAGAGTTTCGACAGATCGGCGATGGTGTAGATGCGGGTGCCGGTCTGTACGTACATGCCCTCGGTCGCCTCCTTTTGAACCACGATTCCGCCGGCCGGCGCGTAGATGGTGAGGTGATCTCGGGTCGTGTCGGCCTTTTCGATATCGGCGATCTGCTTTTTGGACAGACCGTAGAGGCGGAGCTTCTCGCGGGCGGCATCAACCGTCGCCTGGGCGGTGGAACGGAGAACATCACTGCCGCCGGAGAGCGTCGCTGTCGCCTTCTTCGCCTGGCGCAGTTCTTCCTGCGCCGAGATCAGTTCGGGAGAGTAGAGCGACACCATGTGGTCGCCCTTCCTGACGGTCACGCCGGTGTAGTCGGCATAGAGGCGGTCGAGCCGGCCGGGAACCCAGGCGGTGATATAGGAGAGGCGGGTCTCATCGTAGGCCAGTTTGCCGACCATCCGGATCCGCGCCTCGGCAAAGGCCCGGCGGACCGGGGTCGTCTCGATCTGCGCCAGTTTCTTCGCATCCTCGCTCATCTGGAGCTGGTTGGGAGAAAGGCTGGCGCCGCTGCTCGGGAGCAGCGGGATCAGGTCCATGAAGCAGATCGGGCACTTGCCCGGCTTGTGCAGCTTGATCTGCGGGTGCATGGAACAGGTCCAGAGGGTGTCGACCGGGGCCGTCTGGCTTGCGCTCACCGCGATGGCGTCGGCGTCCGCCGTCGGCGGGACCGGATCGCTGTCACCGCCTCCGGAGAACAGCAGACCAAGGAGAAACACGATCA
>CAYPYM010000454.1:0-3405 GCA_964414435.1 uncultured Ignavibacteriales bacterium
ATTGATGTAGTCCTCAGCGAGGACCTGGGTGTCTTCGTCGTTCGGTTCGTGGCACCAGGCAACGTGCTCGCGCAGGTTGGCGCGGTGGGTCAGAACCTTGTCACCGAAATCAAACAGCTCGGGGAACACCCGGTTGGAGCAGGCCCCGATAATGACCCGGTTCAGCTCGTTCCCCGCGACGTCGTCGCGGATCATCTGAACCGCTTCGGCATTGCAGAGGGCGTCGTGGCTTTTGCACACCGCCGCCTTGGCGGTGTTTCCGGAGACGAGAGCATCGACATCGATCGATGCGCCGATGTCACAGCCTTTGCACAGGTAGATTCCTATTTTTGCAGCCATGGCTTACCTCCTCCCTCCGGCTACGAGCGCCTTGAGGGCGGCTCCGGTGGCGTCCTGAACCGACGCGGACACGTCGAACGGCCGGACCACGGTGCCGGCGCCGATAATGCCGTGACCGTTGTCGTTGACGATGAAGCCGTACTCATCGAGGGGCGTCTCCATCGGCGGCTTGTCGTCGACCGTATTCGGCACCATGCCGGTGGCCAGCACGGCGAGTTCAACCTCGACCTTCTGGATATCGCCGGTGAGGGTGTTCTCGGCTTCAAGGATGACGTTCTTGTTGGCCGGATTCTCGGTGATCTGGCCGACCTTGCCGCGGTGGAAGAACATCTTCTCGTCGGCCTGCATCCTGACATAGAAGTCCTCGAGCCGGCCGGGCGAGCGGACATCGATATAGAACATGTGGATCTCAGCGTCGGGGTAGCGTTCCCGCACGTAGGTGGCCTGCTTCATGGAGGCCATGCAGCAGACGGCCGAGCAGTACGGGAGATGGTTTTCGTCGCGCGAACCGGCGCACTGGACGAAGCCGACCGACGTGATTTCGCCGTTGTCGGACGGCCGCACGATCTTGCCTGCGGTCGGGCCCGATTTCGAGGCGTACCGTTCCATGATCACGTTGGTGATCACATTGGGGTACTTGCCGAAACCGAGGTTGTCGATTTTGGTGGCGTCGTAGGGATGCCAGCCGGTGGCCCAGACGATCGCCTTGACGTTGGCGGTGATGGTCTGCGGCTTCTGATCGAGTTCGAACGCGCCGTACTCGCAGGCGTCGGCGCACTTTTTCATGCGCTCGTCGGCGGCGTAGGCTTCGTCGACGACGTACCGATACGGGTAGGCCATCATGTGCGGCAGGTAAACCGCCCTGGTCTTGTCGAGGCCGAAATTGAAATCGTTGTCGCGTTCGATTTCGCAGACCTCGGCGCACTTGCCGCAGGCGGTGCAGCGCTCGTTGATGAAGCGCGGCTTGAGATTGATGGTGACCTGGTAGTTGCCCGGTTCGCCGCTGACGGCGGTGACCTCGGCCAGGGTGAGCACGCGGATATAGGGGCTGGTGCGGATCCGCCTGAGATTGATTTCGATACCGCAGGTCGGCGGGCATTTCTTCGGGAAATACTCGTTCATCGCGGCGACCCGTCCGCCCAGCGACGGCTGGCGTTCGAGCAGAACCACTTTCCTGCCGACTTCAGCGGTTTCGATGGCGGTCGTCATACCGGCCGGACCACCACCCACCACGAGGGTATCGGCAGTGATTTGATCTTGCACCGGTTCGTATTCGGCCATGAAACTCTCCTTGAACCCGTTGCTTCAATAAAGTGTCTATAATCGTCCGAGTCGGCTACCGCTACTTTGTGAAGAATATCACAAATATCTACACGCCAAACGACAGCCGGTCCTCCGCTCTATATAATTAATCGTCTTCGCTTGTGACAAAAATAACACAATCATCGAAACATTGTCAAGGGCTATCAAAAAAGTTTACCCTATTTTTCGAAATCAAAGGGGGAGGTTTTTACCTTTGTTTCAACCTTCGCTGTTTGCTCAAAAATCGTGCAAATGCGCCCCATAACATTGCCCAACAAATCCTTGATCGGAGCGTCTGTCGAGCCTCCACCTCACGCCTCCAGCCCGGCTCCGAAAGTCGGCCGGCTCGCCAGATGGCCGGCTAATATATTTGGTAACAACGGATTCAACGACTACCAAAGTGGTCTTGTTGAAATCCATGGTTATCTCCCGAGCGCTTGCTGCCGAAAACATGAGAAAAGCATCAACAAACCCTTGACGGTAGGGTGCGGAAAACATATATTTGAGCATCTATATTACATAACCGAAAGAAGGCTACCCATGCCTTTTTATAATGGCGGTATAAGAGAAAAGTTTCACAATCTAACGATGCGCGACGAGGGTGAGTCCGACTGGGAAGCGGTAATTTCTATCGGAACCGCTGCGCGGAAACTCAACCTCTCGGTGTCGGCCCTTCGCAAGTACGAAAAAGAAGGGCTGTTACTTTATCACCGGACTCCTACCGGCCGACGGCTGCTCTGCCGCGCCGATATCAACCGCGTCCGGATGATCCAGCACATGGTCGGCGACCTCGGCCTCAACATGGAGGGCATCCGTCGCCTCATTGCCCTGCTTCCCTGCTGGGAACTCATGCCCTGCTCGCCCGATGATCGCCGCAAGTGCATCGCGCTGCAGGACCCGGTCCATCCCTGCTGGATGACCAAGCGGACTGAATGCGCCCGACGCGGGGTCAACTGCCGCGACTGCAACGTCTACCGGAACGCGGCCTACTGCACGACCGTGATCAAGGCGCTTCTCTACCAGTCGGACCACAGCAAGTAGCGAACAGAGTTTTGGAGATATCGAATCGGAGGACTGAATGAGCGGACTTCAAGTATTAATGTACATCGGTGTCGTCGTCCTGGTGGTCGGCACGGCGTACAAGATGCTCAAGATTGCACGTATGCCGCTGCACCTTCGCTGGGACCTCTACCCGATCCCCCACGAACGCGGCAAAGGCGATTACGGCGGCTCGTATTATGAGGAGCCCGACTGGTGGACCAAGGCGCCGAATTTCTCGCTGTTCGGCGAGATCAAGGAAATGGGCAAGGAGATTTTCTTTATCCAGTCGATGTTCCGCCACAATCGCTCGCTGTGGTTTTTCTCGTTCCCGTTCCACATCGGGCTGTATTTCTCGGTCGGGTTCGTGGGCCTGCTCCTGATCGGCGCGATCATGACGCTCGCCGGTGCGGCGGTCACCGCCTCCGCGACCGGGATCGCCGGACTGATTCACACAATCACCCCGCTGTTCGGGCTGATCGGCGGCGTGCTGATGGCGTTCGGCGCCCTCGGCCTGCTGCTCAGCCGGATGAGCAAGCACGAGCTCCGGGCGGCTTCGATCCGCACCGACTATTTCAACCTGCTCCTGATCGGTGCGATCGGCGTGACCACGATGGTGCTCGGATTCTCGTCCGACCCCGGCTTCGTACAGACCCGGGCGTTCGTCACCGGACTCGTTTCGTTCAAAGCCGTAGCGGCGCCGACCGGCGTGCTCTCGGCCCACAT
>CAYPYM010000455.1:0-3405 GCA_964414435.1 uncultured Ignavibacteriales bacterium
TTGGCGATCTGGATCGGCTTGGTGAAATCCTCGGAGAGGAAATCGCTGATCAGGAACACCACCGACTTGCGCCGGATCACCCGGTTGAGATAGCCGAGCGCGCCGCCGATATCGGTCTTCGTGCCCTGCGGCTCGAAATAGAGGATTTCGCGGATCAGCCGCAGCACGTGGGCGCGGCCCTTTTTCGGCGGGACGAACTTCTCGATCGTGTCGGTGAAGATGATCAGCCCGACCTTGTCGTTGTTCTTGATCGCCGAAAAAGCGAGCAGCGCTCCCAGCTCGGCCGCCGTCTCGCTCTTGAATCGCTCCCGGGTGCCGAACCGCCCCGATGAAGACGCGTCGACCAGCAGCACCACCGACAGCTCGCGTTCCTCGCGGAACTTCTTGATGTACGGGTAGCCGGTGCGGGCGGTGACATTCCAGTCGATCAGCCGGATATCGTCGCCCGGTTCGTACTGGCGTACCTCCTCGAATTCCATTCCCTGTCCCTTGAAGGTCGAATGGTATTCGCCGGAGAACAGATCGTTCACCAGGCGTTTAGTGCGAATTTCGATCCGACGGATCTTCTGGAGGATTTCTTTCGGCAGCATACGGTCTCTCGCGGCTTACGGCACTTCGACGGCGTCGAACACTTTCGACACGATCGTGTCAGAGTTGATCTCCTCGGCCTCTGCTTCATAAGTAACCAGAATGCGGTGACGGAGAACGTCGGGACCGATCGCCTTGATATCCTCGGGGGTGATGTACCCGCGCCCTTTCATGAAGGCGTGGGCTTTGGCGGCCAGGTTGAGATAGATTGTCGCGCGCGGCGAGGCGCCGAATGCGATCAGGTTCTTCAGGTCGCCGAGGCCGTACTTCTCCGGCTCGCGGGTCGCGAAGATGATATTGACGATGTAGTCCTTGACCTTGTCGTCGACATAAATCGACCGCACCACCTGGCGCGCCTTGACGATATCATCGGGCGTGACCACCTTGTCGATCGCGACCGACGCGGTGCCGGTGTTGCGCTCCATAATTTCGCGCTCCTCGGCCGGCGACGGATACCCGATCTTGAGCATGAGCATGAAGCGGTCGATCTGGGCTTCCGGCAGCGGGTAGGTGCCTTCCTGCTCGATCGGGTTCTGCGTGGCGAGCACGAGGAACGGTTCGTCGAGCGGGAACGTCGTTTCGCCGATCGTCACCTGCCGCTCCTGCATCGCCTCGAGCAGCGCCGACTGCACCTTGGCGGGCGCGCGGTTGATTTCATCGGCGAGGATGATATTGGCGAAGATCGGTCCCTTCTTGACCGAGAATTCCGCCGACTGCGGATTGTAAATCATGGTGCCGATCAAATCGGCCGGGAGCAGGTCGGGGGTGAACTGAAGGCGCTGGAATTTCGCCTGGATGGCGCTGGCGAGCGTGTGCACGGACAGCGTCTTGGCCAGACCGGGCACGCCCTCGATAAGAATGTGGCCGTTGGAAAGAATCCCGATCAGCAACCGCTCGACCAGGTACTTCTGTCCCACGATGACCGAACTCATTTGCCCGGTCAAACGTTGCACGAACGATGATTCCTGCTCGACACGAGCCTGGATCTCTTGAATATCGGTGTGCATCTATCCTCCGTTTATGGTACAATTATAACTTTTCAAACAACTCGCGGACTTCCGACTCGAGCCGGATCGCCTCGCCGGGGGCGGCGTCCACCGGACGGAACTTGTCTTTGCGCGCGGTCACCAGCCAGTCGGTGATTTTCTCCTTGGCGGTTTCCGGCAGCGACGTGATCGCAATCGCCTCGGCGAGCGCGTCGTCGTCGAGCGTGTCGGCTTCGATCCCGCACCGGGCGGAGAGGTAGCCGATCAGAATCTTATACAACCCGGACTGGAATTTCTTGAAATCGCCGGCCGATTCCCGGTGCATGGTCTCAAGCTGCTCGAGGACGATGTCTTTCGGGCTGAGCACAACCTCGCCAACATCCTTCCGGCGAACGATCTTCAGGTACATCCAAAGCAGCACCGCGACGAAAATAACCGCGCTGACACCCACGATCCACCAGATCCGGCTGAAACTGCCCGGTTCGGGCGCTGGAAGCGGTTTCGCCACCTGCACCGTCACCGGCTCGGTCATAAGTGACCCGGGGATGCTGTCGGGATAGGCGACATAGGCGATCTCGATCGCCTCGATACGGTCCTCCCCCGACTCGGTCGGGGCCAGCTTGAAGTTGTATTCCTTGGTGGTGGTTTCTGCCGCACCCTCGCCGCTGGACGAGATGGACGATGAAAAGGCGGCAACCTTGAGTCCCTGCATCGACGGCTCCAGCGGACGGTCGAACCGGTAGGCGTACTGCGGACCCGGCCAGGTGAGGGTTACCGTGAACGTGACGCTGTCTTCGAAAGCGATTTGCGAACGGTCCAGGGACTGGGATACGGATATCCCTTCGGCGGCCGCCATGGTCGCAACCGTAAGCACCAGAGTCAGGCTGATAAAGAAGTGCCGCATCGTCCTTTAGATTTCTCTTTCGAGCTACCCCTTATCTCATCAGCCCGCTTCGGCAAGCGGGCCATCACTGCCATTATACTGCGCGACGCGACGGTGGTTTCGCTTTTTTTCTAGGCAAGTAGAAGCGCTACAACACCTAAGCCCATGCCGACTTTGAGCGCCAGGGAGGCCGCCCCGAGCATGGTACGGGTCGGGTTGCCCCACACGAAGATCAACAGGGCAAGGGTCGGCAGGTCAATAACATAGACGGTGATTATCTTGTAATAGTTGCCGTACCACCCGGCGAAAATCGGCACCAGAGTCAGGATGACCAGCCCGACAAACAGGCCCAGCGCCAGCGACATCCCCCGCCGGACCCCGACCGCCAGCGGCAGCGACCCCGCCCCCGCCCGGCCATCGCCCTCGATATCCTGGGCATCCTTCACCAGTTCCCGGACCAGGTGATACAAGAGGGCAAACACCGCCGGGATCATCGGGCCGGGCAATTCCCATGTGAGCACCCGGTCTATCGACAGCCCGCCGGCCAGAAAGGTCATCGCCCCGAGCAGGGCGATCACGAGATTGCCGACAATCGGCACGTTTTTGAGCACGAAGTTGTAGGCGAAAAGCAGGCCGATTGCGACCGCCACGATAGCCAGCACCGGCCAGCTCACCAGCGCCGCCAGACCGAGCGCGGCAAGATTGCAGATAATCGCGACAATCAGCGCATATTGTCGGTTGAGCGCCCCGCGCACCAGCACCCGATCGGGCCGATTGAGGCGGTCGACCGGGATGTCAACCAGGTCGTTGACAGCATTGCCGGCGGCGCAGACGAGGAATGTCGCCAGAGCGGTCAGCAGGGGCGCTTTGACAATCGGTTCCAGCCAGGTCAGATCGGCGCCGACCCAGACGCCGACCGCCGCCATGACACAATTGGCCACACGAATG
>CAYPYM010000456.1:0-3405 GCA_964414435.1 uncultured Ignavibacteriales bacterium
GTCCCGAGCCGAGGGCGGTACCGAGCGCGATCGCGACGGTCGGGAAGGATGACCGGTCAGGGCGGTCGGTCGGTATCGAGCGAACGACCAACGACACGACCAGCCCGCCTGCCAGGAGTGCGGCGATCGCGAGTCGGATCGGCCACGTCAGATACGCCCAGGCCGACAGACCCCAGAGACCGGCGCCGGGGAAGATCCCGGCAATGACGATCAGGGCGACGGTTGCAAGGAATGCGACGATCGGCGCAAGGCGGGCGGAATTCCCGGTCGAGGAGGGAGTGGACGATTTCGGAGCCGATGCGGCCATGAGCATAAGGCGGCGGTCGAGCCGGCGCGTCGAGTGTTGGGTTGTCGGTTGGTGATTACCTGTCAGCGTTAAGATACGTGATGTCGGCGGTATCCCAAGGAAAAAAGCGGGCGAGTGGGGGAGGGGGCTATTCGAGCACGGTGTAGCGGGTGATGCGGTCGACGCGGAAGGTTCGTTCGGCTTTGGCTTTCTCGCAGTAGGCGGTGATGTAGTAGGTCTGGCCGAGGCGGTGAATGTGCCGGGTCTGGATCGTGCGGCGCTGCGGGACGTTTTTCTTCGCCTCGTACACAATTGCCAGCCGCTGGTTTTCCTGAACGGCGCGGTCGAGCTCGGCGAATTCCTCGGGAAGGTGGGTGGAGTCGTCGTGCCAGTCGGACATGCGATACGCGGCGACATGCTTGTCCCAGTCTTCTTTCTTGCCGACATGCTCGATCCCCGGGGCGGCGAGCCGGAACAGTTCGGCCACGAGACGGGCATCGGAGAGCGCCCGGTGGTCCTGCTCGCCGGCGAGGCCGAAGAGGCGGGCGAGGCTTTCGAGCGCGTACGACATCAGCCCGGGCGTGGTGCGGTGGCAGATATCAACCGTGTCGATGATGATGTTGTCGGGGAGGGGGATGCGGGCCCGGTCGAATACGGAGCCGACAAAGGAGATATCGAACGGGGCGTTGTGGGCGATCAGGACGGTGTCGGTGCCGCAGAACTCCTTGAACTGACCGAGGACCTCGGCGGCGAGCGGCGCCCCGGCGACCATCTGATCGGTGATGCCGTGGACCTTGAGGACCTCGGGAGGCATCGGGCGTTCGGGATTGATCAGTGATTCGAAGGTTTCGACCGACTCGGTCTCGAGGTCGAATTTGACCGCGCCGATTTCGACGAGGCGGTTGACCGGGGCCCAGAGGCCGGTGGTTTCGGTATCGAAGGCGACGAACACCTGCCGTCGCAGGTACTCATTCAGCGGAGCGGACTTGTTCATAACGGGTCCAATATGGTCTTTCCGAATCCAATTGACAACCTGTTTTGGATCACTATTTTGTACACCGGAGGTTCGCATATGCGTTTGATCGATACGACCGACACCCGTTATCACGCCGGTATCAGGCCGAAGACCTCGGTCATGACCCGCTACACCCCCACCTCCGCCTCCGGCCTCCAGGACACCTGACGGTGTTATGCGCAAAGATGGAATGTCTTGCCAAAATCGGCATGATGAGACACTCGCGCTTCCGAGACTTCAACTTAACTTGAACATATTCCGGGGTGAAGACCCCGCAACGATAAGCATACAGAGGATGCCATGGCGATAGTACTCAACGGTTCCGGCCTGACGATCGAGAAGCTGGTGCAGGTTGCCCGGCACAACGAAACGGTCGAGCTCGATCGGGCGGCGATCGAGCGGATGAAGGCCTGCCGGGCGATGCTCGAGAAAAAAATCGAGGCCGGTGAGATCATGTACGGGATCAACACCGGGATCGGCGAATTTTCCGAGGTCGTGCTCAACGACGAGCAGGTCAAGGAGTTCCAGAAGTATCTCATCTACAACCACTCGGCCGGGATCGGCGACCCGATGCCGCTGGAGTATGTGCGCGGAGCGATGCGGCGCGGATCAATGTGCACGCTCACGGCAACTCGGGCCTTCGGCCGGAGGTTACGCTCACACTGGTCGAGATGCTCAACAAGGGCGTGACGCCGTTTGTCTGCCAGAAGGGATCGGTCGGGGCGTGCGGCGACCTGGCGCCGATGGCGCAGATCGCGCTGCTCATGATGGGTGAGGGCAAGGCGTATTACAAAGGCGAATTGCTCGAGGGGAAAGTCGCGCTGGAGCGGGCGGGGATCCCGATCCCGGGCCTTCAGGCGCGCGACGGTCTTGCGGTGATCAACGGTTCCAACGCGCTCACGGCAATGAGCGCGCTGTTTCTCTACGACGCCAACCGCTGGCTCAACCAGGCCGAGATTGCCTGTGCGATGTCGCTCGAGGCACTCAAGGCGAACATGAAGCCGTATCTTCCGAAACTGCACGAGATTCGCGGGTTTAAGGGGGCAATGCGCTCGGCGGCATCGATTCGCAAGGTAGTCGAGGGCGGCGACCTGGCCGAACAGCGGATTCCGTGCAAGGTGCAGGACGCGTACTCGATGCGTTCGACGCCGCAGGTGATCGGCGCGGCGCACGACGCGCTGGCGTACGCCCGGTCGCAGGTCGAGATCGAGCTGAACGGGGTGGGCGACAACCCGATTTTCTGGCCGGACGAAAACCTACAGCTGTCGGGGGCCAATTTCCAGGGGACGCCGGTGGCGGTGCCGATGGAGATGGCCGGGGCGTGTGTGACGATGGTCTCGGTGATGTCGGAGCGGCGCATGAACCGGCTGAACAACCCGGCGCTCAGTGTCGGCCTTCCGCCGTTTTTGACCAAGGGTGCCGGCATGTTTTCGGGGCTGATGCTCTCGCAATACACCGCCGATTCGCTCATTGTCGAGCAGCGGATTCTTTCGGCGCCGGCGTCGATTCAGTCGATTCCCGCCGCGGCCGACCAGGAGGATTTTGTGTCGATGGGGATGAACACGGCGATGAAAAACATGCAGATCCTGAAAAACGGTTACGGCGTGCTGGGGATCGAGTTCATGGCCGCGGCGCAGGCGCTCGATTTCCGCGATTACGCGTTCGGGCACGGGACGCAGGCGGCGCACGACGTGGTGCGGAAGCATGTGGAGTTCCTCGAAATCGACCGTCCGTTGTATCCCGATCACACGGCGATGCAGGAGGTGGTGCGGTCGTGCGAGATATTGGAAGCGGTGGAGGCGAAGGTGGGAAGTCTGGGGTAGGAATATGTGATTGACAGGGCCGGTGTCGGAGAGTATGAATGCACGGCAGGTGCAAAGAGGACACGGAATGATATTGTATAAGTACCGACGCTGGTCAAACCACTACCACAGACGTCTGCTGACTCACAGAATGGCGTATTTCGCCTCGGCAAGGTCATTCAATGATCCGTCAGATTGCGCTTTGCCGATGAGGCCCGATTTGATCCCACCGGGAGAATTGGCAAAGATGTTTCAGAAGCTAGGGGGGCTCTCGCGAAGGGAGGCTAGGTGGGCGGCAAGAT
>CAYPYM010000457.1:0-3403 GCA_964414435.1 uncultured Ignavibacteriales bacterium
TCTCAGCTTTAATATCCTTTTCATCTACAGCAAGTGCTCGGGCAACATCAGATTTAAGAGAGCTTACTTTCTTTAAATTGACAAACCTGTCTTTTATAAATCCGGGCCTTATAATTTTTTTTATCGAACTTAATATTTTCTTTTTGAGGTGTGCAGAAGGATCCCTGCCTATGGTAATATAATCTATATCTTTAATTGTGATCCCTGCATCTTTCAAGCAGAATTTTATCGATTCTGACGGAAAACCTGCCCAGTGCTTAATTCTTCTGATCCGCTCTTCTTCGATGGCGCTTACAATTTTTCCGTCTTTTATAAGACAGGCCGAAGAGTCACCATGATAAGCATTAAGTCCGAGAATATACATAACTACTTTGATTTGATATAGCTTAGATCAGGAAAATAATTCCAGATAGGCTCGTGTCGGATCATTTTTTTCATAATATTCTTTGGCATAATTATATGCACCTAGCGACCATTCATTATATTCTTCCTGATCCATCGCAGCACATTTGTTAATTACTTCCACAAAATTATTTTTTTGTTCTAAGGGAATATCCCACCCGGCTTTTCTCTCTTCAAGTTCCCTCCACGGAGTTTTGTCGCTTATAATAACCGGTGTTCCTGATGCCATTGACTCATAAATGGCGTAACCAAAATTCTCGCCTAATGAGGGCAAAATAAAAAAATGAGCTCTTGCTAATATGCTTTTAATTTCTTTATGCGGAACTTCTTCTTGAAAACTGACCCTGTCTTTAAGCCCGTTGTTATTCAAGTAGGAAAGACATTTATTATAATAACTAATATCATTTGTCGATCCATATATTGAAAGTTTTATCTCACAGTGAGAATTTTTGATCAGTTCTAATAGATATAAAATATTTTTAACAGGAGAAACTCTTGTTACACTCACCATGTTAATAATACTTTTTTCTTCTTTATTCTTTATTGCTTTTTCACTTGGTTTGTCAATTATGTTATTAATCTGGACGATTTTTGTCATAAATCCAAATACCCTTTCAATATCATGTTTCTCCTTGATATTAGTAGCGTGAAAAATGATTTTTGAATGCAGACGCAAAAATCTAAAAAGCGAAATAAACAACTTTTTTTTCCAGAACTTAATCGAAAGAGAACCTTTAGATAACATCCCTCTTGGAGCTAATACGATTTTTTTGAAATTACCTGATAATAATACAAGAATTAATGGCAGGATAGAGAAATAGTATGAATACATAGAATTAAGATATATAAAATCATAAGTTTCATAAGAAATAATTTGCTTTATTGATCTAAAATTAGCCCTCCCTTTTGATAAGTAAATTATCTTTGTATCGGTGTATAAATTTATCCATTTGTCTGAAGTAATGTTTTTATAAGGTATATTTTCACCCAGATCACGATCTGATGTGACTATCGATATCTTGAAGTTATTTCTGAACTTATCTACAAATGCTGAACAGGACCTAATTGGTCCACCCGCTTTGTAACCGGGAATATACCAATCGCTTAAAATTAAAATACTTTTCAAAATATTTTGATGGAATAGAAAATTAAATCTGGGATATTGGTCTCAATGCTCCCTTTTTAAGTCCGATGGTTTTTTTGCTGCGTAATTTAATCCCAAATTCATTAATAGTATTACGACGAATGACAAGGGTAAGTGCAAGAAACAGAATTATATATATATAAGATCCAACCCCCATACCAAGTACATAAGAAGAGAGCAAAGCTATCAAGCATGTATTGTAATCAATACTTCGCTTAAACAACTTGTAATTTAATAGTTCAAATACTTTGTAGAAAAAGTATAAAAAGATAAGAATTCCCAATATTCCAAAATCGAGTAGAAGGACTACCCAATTCGAATCTATTGGTTCAATTCCGTAATTGCCTCCAAGATCAAGGTAAAATGGGTACATCCCCATTCCAAATCCAGTTAATATTGCATCAGGCTTATCTTCAAATAAGTATTTAATAGCAACGTAATCTATTCTATGTTCGCCGACCTGGTTAAGTCTATCGACTGTCCGGAAATAAACGTAATCAGAAAGCGAAGTAGCGGTTGTTTGTACACCTTTTGCCAGCGTGTATGTTTCAGGATTAATGAATTGTATGCCAAGCACTACTAATATAAGGGGGATAAAAAATTTAAGATTATTTCGAAACCAAATAAGTGATGTCAGTAATAATCCGACTGCCAATGATATTAAAACTGCTGAAGAAAAGGCATTAATTATTATGAACAGACATAAAAAAATCATAAAAAGGTGATATATAATATTTTTATTAATTTTATTGACTGAAAATGTATATAGCTGAATGAAGAAATACGGGAAAATAAATGCCGAAAGCGTTTTGGGTTCTCCCGTTATTCCATATAATCTTGTAACAAGCTGATTCCCGTATTGAAATGCAGCCGTTTGACTATCAATAACATTGGGGCGAAGTATCGGCATAAAATCAATTCCTAATTTAACTAATATAAATTGCAGGAGAGCAAATACCATTACAAACTCAACAATGATATAATACCTTTTAAGAAAATTATTCAGATCATATGAAGATTTTAATGCAACTAATGAAAAAGGAATAAGTGATGCTATTGATACATAAGTAAAGAGTTGTACAAACGGGCGCATATAGCTTTGCTGCAAAAATGGCAGTTCCGGATTATTAAACTTCGTGCTGGTATATACTGCAATTGCAAAGGAGAGAATAAAAAGGGACACAAATAATATGAAATACCGGCTGCTAAATAGAGTTCTTTTTCTCAAAATTACGATCAATAATATAAAAATAGAAACAACTTTATATGGGGCCCAGACTGTACCCCAGTAAATACTAAAACCTCCGACACCAATACCTAATACAAATAAAATTAATAATAAGCGATTTCTTTTAGTTATCGTACAGAAAAGCGATAAAACTATAAATATTATAATTATATATTCAGAAAGTTTGTGATAATCCATCAAATTTTAGACTCAAATAAGAGATTATAATCTATTGCAGGATAGTTACTTAATGTTCGACCTCCCTTCAATATCTTAATACTTGCAATAGCTGCACCGGAAATAGATTTTATAAATGCATAAACAAATGCAAATGGGTTTTTTATGTTCTCCCTATTAAATATCTGCCGCCAAGCTAGGACAAGTAAATGGTAATGAATATCGGTAAGTTTTATGGTACCATTCTTTAATCCATTAAAAATAAAATACCACTCCCCTGTAATATGATGAAACTTATGTATACCTTTGTTGGGACCCCAGCTTCGGTTCCCACCTGTTTCAATACCAAGATGAACTACCGATGCCTCAGGATCGAAAACAAGATTGCCATATTTACGGGTTAAACGAAGACAGAAATCACTTTCTTCCCTATGCGCACCCTTAATAAAGTT
>CAYPYM010000458.1:0-3375 GCA_964414435.1 uncultured Ignavibacteriales bacterium
GATGCTGATCGGCCATGAATCATCGGAGCCGCAGAGTATCGCCGTGGTGGACCAGAGCGGGCTTCAGATCGGCCATCGATTCAGCGAAGCCCTCGGCCGTTACCAGTTTGAGCCGAGCGGCACGGCGATGTACACGGTCAAGCAGGTGTTTGACCTGCCGCCGACCGACACGACCGAATATCACCGGGTATACGATTCCCTCGCGACCGCCATTAATGATAAGCAGCTCAAGTATTTCCTCGTTGTCCGGCCCAATCCGCTGGCGGCCGATTCCAATACGTTCGTGGTTACCAACTCGGACAATTTCAGGACAATGAACCGGTTCGAGTCGCGGATGTCGGACATCCTTGCCTCGATGCGGCTCGAACAGTCGAGTGTCAATCTCGGGGTCGATTCGGTCATAGCGCTGACCCGGCGGATGGACCTCACTACCCGCGACGCCAAGGGCGAATCGCTGCCGTTCGAGGTGAAGTATTTCAGCGCGCTGGTGATGGTCGGGATCATGTTCGGCATGATATTCGGCTACGGTCAGCTCGTGATGCGCTCCGTCATCGAGGAAAAGAACTCGCGGATCATGGAGGTGCTGGTATCGTCGGTCAGCCCGTTCCAGCTCATGCTCGGCAAGGTGCTCGGGCTGGGCGCGGCGACCCTCACCCAGGTGTTTATCTGGGTGCTGCTCGGCGCCGGGATATACTCGATGAAAGCGTCGCTCAACGTCGATCCGTCGATCGACCGCATCCTGTTCAACCCGGCTATCATTATATTCTTTGTGCTCTATATGATCAGCGGTTATCTGCTGTTTTCGACCCTGTTCGCGCTGATCGGGTCGGTGGTCAATACGGAGAAAGAGGCGCAGAACTTCGTCATGCCGATTTCGCTCATGCTGGTCCTGCCGTTTATGATCGCGATATATATCGTCCAGGAGCCGAACTCGGCCGTGTCGGTGGTGCTTTCGCTGATACCGTTCCTGGCGCCGACCCTGATGATGATGCGGGTGATATTCATCGCCCCGACCGTCGCGGGATATTCCCTGATAAGCGGCATTGTCGGCGAGGCGGCGCTCGGCCTGCTGATCGTGTGGGCGTCGATTGTCTGCCTGATCTGGCTGACCAGCCGAATCTTCCGGGTGGGGATTTTGATGTACGGCAAGCGGCCGACCCTTCCGGAAATCGTGAAATGGGTCCGATATAAATAAGATGGAGGCGAGAGGAAGGAGGATCGGTCGGAGACAATGATAAAGCGTAAGACCCTTCCCGGTGTACTGCTGATGCTGGCGGCGTTTGTGTTCTTCTCCGCCAACACGGTCTACTTTCTCGAGGCCGAGGATCACCCCGCGCCGTCGACCCAGGCGAACCACTACCAGTTCGATTTCGATTCGGTCCAGAAGGGGCCGTATCTCAATCTCAAGGCGGCTATCCTCGTCAATTACGAGAACGGCGAGGTCCTCTACGCGAAGAATCACGAAGAGGTCCGCCCGATTGCGTCGCTGAGCAAACTGGTCACGGCGATGGTGCTGCTCGACAGCGGAATCGATCTGAAGAAGACCGAGAAGATCACCAAGGAAGATGCCTACCGGTCATCGCGCTCCCGTCTCCGAATCGGCTACGAACTCACCCTCTACGATCTCCTTCACGCCGCCCTGATGAACTCCGACAACCGGGCGGCCCGGGCGATTGCGCGGGCCGTCAGCGGCAGCTACGAGGCGTTTGCGAAAGAGATGAACCGGAAGGTCAAGCGGCTCGGTCTCGAGCACACCGTCTTCCACGAACCGACCGGGCTCGACAGCCGCAATGTGTCGACGGCCGAGGAGGTCGCGAAGATCCTGCACTACGCTTACGACTATCCGCTCATCAAGGAGATAACGTCGACGAAGACCTACAAGGTGAAGATCCAGAACCGCAAGCGCACGTTCCGCGGCATGGCCAACACCAATCTGCTCGTCCACTCCAAGTACAAGGTGCTCTCCGGTAAGACCGGCTATATCCGCGCCGCCGATTACTGCCTGGCGACGCTCGTCAAGGACAAGTCGGGGCGGCGCCTGACCGCCGTTGTGCTTGGTGTACCGGGGGACAAGATGCGGTTCCGCGAGTGCCGCAAGCTGATCGACTGGGGTTTCTCATTGCCGAAACAGGTAGCCTCGACGCCCTGACCGCAGTCTGCCGGCGACACGGCCGTCCATACTCGAAAAGCGTTGTCACCGACCGCTTTTCGCCGTATACTATTTCCTCGTATGAAAGCCCGTCCGTCTATACTTGTCGTCGGCGCCGGCTATGTCGGCCTGGCGACCGCCGTTTTTCTCGCCCGCAAGGGGTACTCGGTTACGGTTTCGGAAAAGAACCCCGAGACGGTCGACCTGCTCAGGCGGGGGAGACTCCACTTCCGTGAGCCGGAACTCAAGGCACGGCTGAAGGAGGTTGTCGGCAGCCGCAAGCTGATGCCGATTGTCCCTGAAGAAGGCGCCTATCAAACCGCCGACATCGTTTTCATCGCAATCGACTCGGCCGACCGCACCACGTGGAAGATGCGGATGAACCCGTTCCAGCAGATCGCCGAGTGGATCGGCGGGGTCAAGCGAAAAGCGCCGCCGACAGTCGTGCTCAAATCGACCAACGTGCTCGGCTTTGCGGAGCGGTTCCGGGACACGCTCGACGCCACCCCGTACGGCAAGGCGGTCCGGATGGTGGTCAATCCGGAATTCCTGCGCGAAGGGCTGGCCTATCAGGACACCGCCAAACCGTGGCGAATAGTGATCGGTTCGCGCGACCGTCGCGACGCCGCCCGGCTGCTCATGGTCTACCGCACGATTTATCCGAAATCGGTGCCGATCGTCCACACCGATCTGAAAGCGGCCGAGCTGATCAAGCTCGCGGCGAACGTATATCTCGCGCATCGGCTGTCGTTCATTCACGAGATCGCCGATTTTGCGCGCCTTGAAGGACTCGATATCGACGCTATCCGGAAGGGGATAGGGCTGGACCAGCGAATCGGGCTGGACTATTTTAATCCGGGGCTGGGGTTCGGCGGGTCGTGCCTCCCCAAGGACTGTATCCTCATCAATTCCGATGAACACGAGAAGGACTTTGCGTTCGAAACGGCGTTGTCGGCGATGGCGATCAACGACCGGCTGCTCGAGAGTCTCGTCGGTCGGCTGAAAGCGAAACTGGGCTCGCTCAAAGGGAAGAAAGTCTGCCTCCTCGGGGCGGCATTCAAGCCGGAGATCGATGATACCCGCGGATCGAGAGCGATCGAACTGGCCCGGTTGCTCAAGAAGGCCGGCGCGAGGGTCGCTGTTTACGATCCGCATCTTCACGGTACGGAAGCTACGCTTGAGGGCGGGCTGCCGCTTGAACATGATGTCGAGGCGGCCATGAAGGG
>CAYPYM010000459.1:0-3371 GCA_964414435.1 uncultured Ignavibacteriales bacterium
TTCGACCGTCTCACCAACTCAGCTACGGTCGCGTGGCCGATGGGGGTTCAGCCGCGTGAGGAATTCAGCTACGATGCCAACGGCAATATCAGACGTCAGGCGCGGGGGATCGCGAATATCACGGACTATTACTACGGCCCGACCGACAACCTGCTCGACAGCGTCGTGAACACCGCCTCCCGGGCATTCAGCTACGATGCTAATGGCAACATGACTTCAATGGGACCACAGGGAACCAGTCTGAGTTGGAATTCTCTCGGAAGGCTCGATACCGTCATTGTCCCGGGTGCGATACACGAGGGCTATATTACGTTCGCGTATGACCCGAGCGGGCAGCGCATCTACAAGAAATACAAATATTGGTACCGGGCCGCTTGCGACACCGGCGGCGGTATAGAACTCGACAACATGGAACTGGAAGGGATCGACACCGGCGGCGTCGGTGAGCGTATCCCGAGGAGCGCGGTTTCGAGTCCAAACGAAGGTCCATTGGCGATTCCGGTCGAGGATAACGGAACGGCCTCACTGAGTGGTTCCGGCGGCGGGGGCGGCCAATGCACGTACATCGGACAGCAATTCAGGTATTATCTGCGCGGCGGCGGCAAGGTCCTGGCCGAATATGTCAGCCCAACCGCGCCTCCGAAGTACTGCTTTATATACGCCGGCGACACTCGAATTGCGATGTACGATGCCTCCGGGCGGCTTCACTTCTACCTGAATGATCATCTCGGGTCGGCCCGGGTGGTGCTCGATAGTGCCGGAACGGTGAAGGACAAGTACGAATACTACTCCTTCGGTGCCGATGAATCGCAGACGACCACGACCGGTCAGGCCTATAGGTACACCGGTCAGCCTTACGATCTTGACGGCGGGATGAACCTGTACTATTATGGTGCGCGGTATTTCGATCCCGAGTTGGCGCTGTTCATCTCGGTGGATCCCTGGGGGAGTGACTATCCTGGTTGGAGTCCCTTTGCCTACGTTCTTGACAATCCGCTGAATGGAATAGACCCGTCCGGATGCGGCAAAATCTCCCTTGCATTGCGGGCAGCTGGGAAAGCTCTTTCCAAAAAGATTTTGGAGGCGGCACGAAGGGTCGCCGTTAGAAGGGCATGGGCTGTAGAGAGGGCGCTGCTTAAAGCAGGAAAGAAGACTTCTATGGTATTGACGGCAGCCGAGGAAGCTGAGCTGTTGAAAACGGGGAAGATTACTGGCTGGGAAGGACATCACATAAACTCCGTTGCTGTCAATGACTTGGAGATGGCGGCAAATCCAAACAACGTTGAGTTCGTACGGGGTCGAGCGGAACATTTGGCGAAGCACGGAGGCAAATGGACGAATGAGACATCAGGACCGCTGACTGATCGGTTATCGAAGCTGAACGGCGAAAAGCTGCTAATGTTCTTTCTACTCTATGACGAACTTCTGAATTGGGGGATACAGAACACGCCCGGTGCCTCTGAAGACGATTCGTGGGCGGCGTGGATTAATCCAATAAACTCCATGTTGGAAGGATGGGCGCTAATGGTCGCTTACGATAGAGCTCAAAACTACGACGAAGAGGAGGATGACTGGACGAACAGAGCACCAGTCCCATCGAATTCGTATCGGTACGATGATGACTAACCCTCTTGTGTGCCATGAAGAAAATTGCGTCGGCAATGTGGATTATTGAACATTTTCGGGAAGTTCGGTGCGGATACGCGCCGTCGAGTCCGTCTGCTCTCAACGCGAACTTCGGTTCAGAGTTGGACTCCAAAGCCCGCTGATGGAGAGATCTTACGTGATTGACTTGGAGTACCTATTGCGGAAGTTCAAGCCCAATGAGGACTATGAACTCGACGGAGCGCGTCATAACACGCACACGCCATGGCGGGGGCGTCTGGCTTATTTGAACATCATCTTCAGACCAGCCGACTCCGAGGTCCAGGAGCAGAAGATCGATCCAGTTGGCTTGCCTGACCAGGTGCGCGATTTCTATCACCGCTACAACGGCGCTCACCTCTTTAACGGGTGCTTTAGCATCTATGGCTTCTTTCCCTTTGTGCACTTGTACGACAGAAAGAACTTCCGAAAATCGTATCCGTTCAATATCGAGAGGGGGAATGAGCAGTGCGGAATCGCCATCAAAGACAGCCCAATCGTGCTCGTTGGTTCCTATGAAGGAGACCGATCCGGGGTCGTAGTGGACAAGAAGACCGGCGTCGTCCGATGCTCGGTGGGGGAGGATCTCTCTGCTATCCGGACGGTCTGGCCTTCCTTTGAATCCTGGCTTGAAGAGGAGATTGAACGGCTGTCGGAATACTTCGACGAATACGGCAATCAACTGGTCGATTCCGTGCCAGTGTTGCCCGGACGGACGTACCGTGGGCGTTAGGCCATTGGACTCGAACTCAGAACTCCTGCCGCGCCAGTCAAGTACGAGCGCTGAACCGAACGAGGGAACACTGCGCGCATGGAGCTAATGTATTGTACGATAGTGGATATGGAAGAAAAGCTCCGGCGGCAGGACTCGAACCTGCGACCCGCTGATTAACAGTCAGCTGCTCTACCGACTGAGCTACGCCGGAGTACACGCGGACATCCCTTCGTTTGCCAAAGGGAACGCTATTATCGCTTTCTATCGGAATATTGTCAACACTTTTTTACCCGCTAACCGGCGTGAATGCCGCTCCCGCGGCGCTATCACTCCGAGCGGGCCCGCCCCTCACGACCGACTGAACCCGCCCCTCACGACCGACCTGGCCGCCACCGCCCCGGAGCCCTCGACCGCACCTCGGTACTTGCCAGCCTGCCCGCTTCCCGCTATATTCACCTGCCATGAGCTCCCCTGCCGCCGGCGCACACCGTCAGCCGGAGAGGCTACGTATAAATACCATGATTCTGTATTCGGACAATTTCACCCGGGCTGTCGCGACCATGTTGATCGCCGTCGCACTCGTGGGTGCATCTGTCCGTGCCGAGGAGAATTCGCCACCGGATCAACCCCACCCCGATGGCGTTACCGGCCGTCTGTCAGTTTTCGGCGAACTGCATTACATCAGCCAGTACAGCGACACATGGACATCCGGCCGGGACTTCCAGGACTACGGCGCCGGTCTGCAAGCCGTGCTCCAGTCCCGCTTGAGTCTGTCCGCCCGGTTTCTGCTTGTCGACCGGTTTCAGCGCCGATATGAGATCGACGGCCTCGCCCGCTTCTACTTCCGCGACCCGGCGGTCAACCGCGACGAGGTGAACGCCGACGGCCCGGTCGGCGGACCGGTCCTGAGCCTGGGCGGCGGTTCCACCTTCTACGGTCACGGCGGCGGTAGCTCGGCCGGCATACTTGTCGGCGCCGTCGACCTGCCGCTCTCCACCCGCCTGACGGTCGG
>CAYPYM010000460.1:0-3368 GCA_964414435.1 uncultured Ignavibacteriales bacterium
CCGGATCGTATGTCGGTATCTCGAAGGCCGGTGTCCTGGCCGGCGCCGCCTATGTCGATGAATCCGGTACGGTTGATGTACCGATCGAGGCGTTCGGCGTCCCCGGTGAGGTTGACATTGTCGTCACCGCCCAGAACCGCCAGCCGTACATCTCGACCATCATGGTCATCGCGCCCGACGGCCCTTACTGTGTGTTCGATTCGAACGACATCACCGAGGTAACGGGCAACGGGAACGGTGTGGTTGACGCTGGTGAGAGCTTCACGATGGGGATCACGCTCAAGAACGTCGGTCCCGACGACGCCTTCAACGTCGACGCGACCGTCACCACCGACGATCCCTACGTCACGATCACCGACAACGCCGAGTTCTACGGCACCATCACCGGCAGCGACGGGCTCGGTTTCGTGGCCGACGGCTTTGCCTTCAGCCTCGATCCGACCACCCCCGACAAACATCCGGTCGTTTTCAACCTGAGTGTCAGCGGCACCAACCGCGACACCTGGGAGGGGAACTTCACCGTCAAGGTGCACGCTCCCGACGTCCAGTACGCCCTGGTGACGATCGACGATGCCGCCGGCAACAACAACGGCATCCTCGATCCGGGTGAGACGGCCGACTTCGTGGTGACCCTGTCGAACTTCGGCAGCGGTGAGGCGAGCAACCTCGCCGCCGTTCTTTCCGAGGGCGACAGCTACACCACTCTCACCGACGACTACGGATTCTTCGGGGGGATCGACTCGATCACCGGCGCCACCGCCAACAGCGGCGACGTCTACACCGTTTCGGCCGACGCCTCCTGCCCGATGGGGTACAGCGTCACCTTCAGTCTGGCCGTCACCGGCGACAACGGCTACAGCGTCACCCTGCCGTTCGATGTCGTGATCGGCGACCGGGTGGCCTTCTTTGTCGACGACTTCTCGTTCAATCAGGGGTGGACCGGTCTGGGCGGATCGGCCGAGTGGACGATCGGTGCGGCCACCGGCGGGACCGGCGACGACAGCTACGGCGGGCCCGATCCGGCCGCCGACCATACCCCGACCGAGGACAACGGTGTTCTCGGCAACGACATCACCGGCGGCTCCGGCGGCGACTACAACGGCAGCATCGGTTCGACCCAGTGGGTCACCTCGCCGATGATCGACTGTTCCGACTACACCGGGGTCCAGATGACCTACTATCACTGGCTCGGGGTCGAATCACCGTCATACGACCACGCCATTCTCCAGGTGTACGACGGCTCTTCGTGGGTGACGTTGTTCGAGAACGACGCCACGACCGACGAGCAGGCCTGGGTTGAGTCGTTTTACGATCTGTCGGCCTATGCCGACGAGAATCCCGATTTCCAGATCCGATTCGGGCTTGGCCCGACCGACGGGAGCTGGAACTACTGCGGCTGGAACATCGACGATATCCAGTTGAAGGGCTATGATCAAAGCGGCGAAGGGGATCCGCTCTTATCCTTCCTCGAGACGACGGTGGCCGACAGCATGCTGGGCGGCGAGACGGCACAGGGGACGGTCCGGGTGTACAACACCGGCACCGGCAACCTCCGTATCCGGTTCAGCCCGACCGTCTCGTGGCTGAGTTGTTCGACCGACCAGTACTACATCCCGCCGGCCGACAGTCTCGACTTCCCGTTCACGATCGCCAGTGCCGGTCTGGCGCCGGGCGATCACACCGGGACGTTGCACTTCACCTCGAACGACTACGCGACCCAGGCGGGGGACATTACCGTCAACCTCCACCTGTATACGCCCGGTCTGGACTTTGCCGAGGCCGACCTGGTCGACAGTCTCGTTTCGGGTGACAGTTCCGCCGTCAGCCTGAGGATCTACAACACCGGGATCGGCAACCTGCATATCAGCTTCAGCGCGAGCGTCGCCTGGCTGCACTGTCTGCCCGATGCGCAGACGGTCGGTCCGGAGGACAGCCTCGATCTGCCGCTGACCTTCACCTGCGGCGGTTTGAATCCGGGTAATTACAGCGGGACGCTGGACTACACCTCGGATGATCCGGAGAACCTGACCGGGAGTCTGCCGGTGGCCCTGCACATCTACGCGCCGGTCTGCCACATCCCGGTTGATCCGATCGCCGGTTCGATGGCGCCGGGCGACACCGGGGTGGTGCCGCTGGTGATCAGCAACAACGGTCCGGGCCGCTTGACCTACAGCATCGGCTGTCAGGCCTTCGACACCGGCAAGCGTGACCGTTCGACGGCGGTGGCGGCGTCGACCGAGGTACCGCTGGGGTACCGCACCGCCGGCGACGACAAGGGCGATCCCGAGCAGCCGTTCTTCGCCGAGTCGGTCAGGAGCCACGGCGGGCCGGATGTCTACGGGTATTCCTGGATCGATTCGGATGATCCGGGCGGTCCCGCTTTCAGCTGGGTCGACATCACGGCGAGCGGGACCTCGGTGAGCCTGGGCGACGACGCCTTCAGCGGTCCGATCGATCTCGGTTTCACCTTCCCCTACTACGATCAGCAGTACACCCAGGTGTACTTCAACTCGAACGGTTTGATCACGTTCGGGGCCGGTTCGACCGCCCGGATCAACCAGGCGATTCCGAACGCGACGGCGCCCAACGCGATGATCGCGGCCTGGTGGGACGATCTGAATCCGGGTTCTCAGCCGAACATCTACTACGCCTACGATGCGGCCGGCGGCCGGTTCATCATCAGCTGGGTCGGAGTGCCCAACTACCAGTATCCGAGCGGGACCGGCTCGCTGTCGTTCCAGGCGATCCTGTATCCGAACGGGAAGATCACGCTGCAGTACGGGACGATGGACCCGGGTGCGGACGCCGAGGGCCTGACCGGAGCGACGGTCGGGATCGAGAGTCCGGACGGGACCGACGGCTTGCAGGTGGTCTACAACGCCGCCTACCTGCACGACAATCTGGCGATCGACTTCGGTGTGGTTCGCTGGTTGTGGGTGAGTCCGGGCGGCGGCCTGGTCGAGCCGTACGGTTCGGCGACGGTCGAGGTTCACTTCGACGCGCGCGATCTGGAGGCGGGCAGCTACGCCGGTCAGCTTTCGATCGCGACCAACGATCCGCTCATGCCGGCGGTGACCGTGCCGGTGTCGCTGGTGCTGCAGAGCTTCGTCTGCGGCGACATCGACGGTGACGGGAGCGCTCCGGTGGTGAGCGACCTGACCTACCTGGTGCGGTTCCTGTTCAACGAGGGACCCGAGCCGCCGGTGATGGCCGCGGCCGACTGCGACGGAGCCGGCGGCGACGCCATCAACATCGCCGACCTGACCTATATCGTCGCCTATATCTTCCAGGGCGGCGCGCCACCCGTCTGCCACTGACCTATGACAATACCTCTCCCCCCGGCCGTTCAAGCGCGGCCGGGGGGATTT
>CAYPYM010000461.1:0-3364 GCA_964414435.1 uncultured Ignavibacteriales bacterium
CGGCCGAGATCAAAAACTATCTCGACCAGTACGTGATCGGCCAGGAGCACGCCAAGAAGACGGTCGCGGTGGCGGTGTACAATCACTACAAGCGTATCAACGCCTCGCTCAACGCCCGTATCCAGGGCAAGATGGTTCCGGAGGACGATGTCGAGCTGGAGAAGTCCAATATCCTCCTGCTCGGACCGACCGGCACCGGCAAGACGTTGATCGCGCGCACCCTGGCCAAGTGTCTCAAGGTGCCGTTTACGATCGCCGACGCGACGGTGTTGACCGAGGCCGGTTATGTCGGTGAGGATGTCGAGAATATTCTTGTCCGCCTCTATCAGGCGGCCAATTTCAACCAGCAGAAGACCGAACGCGGGATCGTCTATATCGACGAGATCGACAAGATCGCCCGCAAGGACGGGAATCCGTCGATCACGCGCGACGTCTCCGGCGAAGGGGTCCAGCAGGGGCTGCTGAAGATTCTCGAGGGCACGGTCGCCAATATCCCTCCGAAGGGCGGGCGCAAGCATCCCGAGCAGGCGTTCGTGCAGATCAACACGAACAACATCCTGTTCATCTGCGGCGGGGCGTTCGACGGTCTCGAGAAGATTATCGCCCGCCGGATCGGCAAGAAGCAGGTGGGGTTCGACGCCGAGTCGACGTTCGTCAAGCAGGACGATCCGCGGCTGTTCGAGCACGTGATTCCGTCGGACCTGATGGAGTACGGGCTGATCCCGGAAATGGTCGGGCGTTTGCCGGTCAGCGCGCCGCTGCACGCACTCGACGAAGCGGCGCTCATGAATATCCTGACCGAGCCGAAAAATGCGCTGGTCAAGCAGTACACCCGCCTGATGGAAATGGAAGGGGTTAAGCTGGTGTTCGAACCGGAGGCGCTTCAGGCGGCGGTGAAAATCGCCCAGCAGCGCAAGACCGGGGCGCGAGCGCTGCGTTCGATTTTCGAGAAGGCGATGCTCGAGGTCATGTACGATATTCCGTCGAAGCCGGAGATCGAGGAAGTCGTGATCACGGCTGAAGTTGTCACCGAAGGCAAGCAGCCGACGGTCACGACCCGGGCGAGCAAGAAAAAGGCCGGCTGAGGAAACCAGCCATACGAATCGAGGGCGGCGGAATCGATTGATTCCGCCGTTTTTTTGTGCCGTTGATATTTCGAAAGAAGGTTCTCCTGCCTGCCGATACTATCCGAAAAGGGATAAGTACGGCCAATGAGACACCTTCGATATATTCTCGCGACTGTTTTCGTGGCGACGGCGGCGCTGGTGGGGTATCGGCTGATGCCCCGGCCCAAGGCGGCCACGCCGCCGACACCGCCGCTTGTCGACACCCTCACCGGGGTGTTCGAGCAGTTGCACCAGGCGACGTTGGCCGGGGACCAGAAGCGGTTTTTCGAGGTACTCGATCCGAAAGAGGCGGGCGATCTGAAGCAGTCGGTCAAGCGGTACGGGTATCAGTCGCTGAAGTCGTATATCGAGCGGCAATTCGCCAACTGGCCGAATCTCGACACGCTCAGCCTGTATGAAGTCAAGCGGGAGGGGTCGTACGCCCGGCTGACGTATTCCGGTCCGGGAACGCGGTTTGGTTACAAGGAACCGCGGATCCGGTTCACCTACCTGCTTTTTCGGCAAGTCAAAGGGGTCTGGCGGATTGCAGCGGTGACCGACAAGGAGTGCGACAAATACGACCCGTACGGCTACGGCTACCGGCTCAGCTTCCACGAGACCGACCTCCCCCCGAAGCTGCGTTTTCCGCGGGCGTTTTAGGTGATCCGAATTCCGTTTGGACCGCGGGGGTCGGCCCGATATATTGCCGGGAAAAAGCGGAGAAAAACCATGGCCGATAAGGTAAAACAGTTTAGAGAAGAGCGGGAGAAGCTCAATGAGATTGTGCTCGCCCGTGACAACCTTGAGATAAAGCGGTTTTTTGCGCTCGACGGCGCGGTGTATCGCGACGGCGCCCTCGACACCAAAACCAAGGAATTGCTCGGCCTGGTCGCCTCGCTGGTGCTTCGCTGTGACGACTGCATTACCTACCACACGATTCGCGCTCGCGAACTGGGGGTATCAGCCGAAGAATTCGATGAAGTCCTGTCGATTGGCCTGGTGGTGGGAGGATCGATCACGATCCCGCACCTGCGCCGGGCCAGCCGACTCTGGAAGGAGATGACCGACGAATGACCCGTTCCGCCACCCTCGCCCTGCTGCTAGTGATTCTGTCCGCCCCGCTGTGTTCGGCCCAGACACCGGACAGCGCCGCCCCGAAGTTTGATTCGCTGGTGACCTGGTACCATACCCAGTACCCGTTTGTCAGCATGACCGACACGATCTACACCTGGGAGACCGAGTTCCGCACTCCGGACGGGTTCCACCGGGCCGACTCGACCGAATTGACGCCGTTTCAGGCCTGGGTGACCCATTTCCCGTTGTGGCATCGGTACAAAAGTGTCGGGATCTGGAAAGGCGGCACGGCGCTGGACAAGGAGGAGATCTCACGGGTGGTGCATCTTCCCTGGCGCGGTCCGGTCTACACCGATCGCGGGTTCCCGCTTCGGATCATCGCGGAGTATCTGCGCAAGAATCACCGCGAGAACGATCTGGTGGTGGAACCGAGGTTCGGCGGCGACACGCTCACCTACGCCCGCTGGCTCAAGAGCAAGGAAGGCTACGACGGTCGCGGCGCGGTCAAGCTGATCCCCGCGACCGAACGGGATTCAAGTGCGTTCGAGTTCTTCCGGTACCTGTCGGTCTGCATGAAAAACCAGACATACGAGTCGTTGGCGGCCAACAGCGACTCGCTCACCCGCGACCAGGTCCGTCCCGGTGATCTCGTGATCGGGCACGACGAACGGGGCCTGACGGGCCAGGTGTTTGTCGTTATGAACATGCTCGATAACGACAGCGGCGACCGGGTCTATGCGGTCGGCACCGGCTGCCCCGAAGCGTGCGATTTCCACATTCCGCTGGTGGGGCACGATCGGGACTACCCCTGGTTGACGCCGACGCAGCTCGACAGCCTGGTCGCCGGCTATCCGCGCCACGGATATTTCCGCCTGTTCAAGGATCAGCAGTCGGGCACCTGACCATCTCGGCTGGGCTTGACAACCTGTCAATCCGAGCGCTATTTTGAGAGGGTCGCGCCGACGCGGGGAGCCTGAGACCGGCCTGCCGGTCGGCTGCCACCGGGCGCGAGCGGGACGGAGGGGCTACCGACCGTATCAATCCAGCACTGTCTCAATTCGTACTTGAAGTGCCCTCGGGCCGACTTCTCGGAAAGGTTACCCCTGTTGGATATTCCCACACGGCACAACTGGCCCCGCACGGCGGAGGAAGCGCGGGCGATCCAGGCCGAAATAGCCAAGGAA
>CAYPYM010000462.1:0-3364 GCA_964414435.1 uncultured Ignavibacteriales bacterium
CGACAAGCTCACCATGACGTCGCACCGTCACCCTGAGCCTTGTCGAAGGGTGACCGGTCGGGTGGCCCACCTTTTAGGTGGGGTATCGTGAATTCTGCCTGACGGCGTCAATCGCATGAATCTCTATCGGAACATCCTTCCTCCCGATACACCAGTTGTAGCTCGACCAGCGCCACCCGCTCCCGGTTGTGCCATAGTCTAAGATAGTAACCTCAGCGGAGCTGTCAAGTCGCCCACCCCACCCGCACCAGAGCAAAACACCCGCAGACTGCCCGCAGGGACCGTCACCCTGAGCCTTGTCGAAGGGTGACCGGCGGGAGGTGTCAAGCAAGAGATTCTGCCCGTCATGGTTCGACAAGCTCACCATGACGTCGCACCGTCACCCTGAGCCTTGTCGAAGGGTGACCGGTCGGGTGGCCCACCTTTTAGGTGGGGTATCGTGAATTCTGCCTGACGGCGTCAATCGCATGAATCTCTATCGGAACATCCTTCCTCCCGATACACCAGTTGTAGCTCGACCAGCGCCACCCGCTCCCGGTTGTGCCATAGTCTAAGATAGTAACCTCAGCGGAGCTGTCAAGTCGCCCACCCCACCCGCACCAGAGCAAAACACCCGCAGACTGCCCGCAGGGACCGTCACCCTGAGCCTTGTCGAAGGGTGACCGGCGGGAGGTGTCAAGCAAGAGATTCTGCCCGTCATGGTTCGACAAGCTCACCATGACGTCGCACCGTCACCCTGAGCAGACTAGTGTCACCCCGACCGGAGCCATCACCCTGAGCTTTGTCGAAGGGTGACCGGCGGGAGGTGTCAAGCAAGAGATTCTGCCCGTCATGGTTCGACAAGCTCACCATGACGTCGCACCGTCACCCTGAGCCTTGTCGAAGGGTGACCAACCGGAATGCTCGATACCCCGATTTCGGTTGATTTCCCCGCCCCCCTTCGCTATCATCTATCCCGAAGAAACGACAACAATTACGCGCCCCCGGCGGCCGTGAAAACCGCCCCGACGGCGCACCGACGCCAACACAGGGGTTGACTGTCATGAAGAGAATCCTCGTCACCGGCGCCCTCGGCCAGATCGGCTCCGAACTGGTCGTGGCGATGCGCAAGAAGTACGGCGACGACAACGTCATAGCCACCGATATCCGCATGCCCACCGACAAGGAACTGCGCGATTCCGGTCCCTTCGAATTCATGGATTGCCTCGATCCGCACCACATCACCCGCGTGATGCAGATCTACAACGCCGACACGATTTTCCACCTCGCCGCCGTCCTCTCGGCGGTCGCCGAGGTCAAGCCGAATATCGCCTGGCAGATCAATGTCAACGGCCTCTACAACATTCTCGAGGCCGCCCGGCAGTACCACTGCGCCCTCTTTTTCCCCAGCTCGATCGGCGCCTTCGGGGCCTCGACCCCCAAGGACAACACCCCGCAGGACACCCTCCAGCGCCCCGACACCATCTACGGCGTCACCAAGGTCACCGGCGAGCTGATCTGCGACTACTACCACAAACGCTTCGGCCTCGACACCCGCGGCGTCCGCTTCCCCGGTCTCATCTCCTGGGAAACCGAACCGGGCGGCGGCACCACCGACTACGCCGTCGCGATCTTCTGGGAAGCCGTCCGCAACAAAAAGTACACCTGCTACCTCCGTGAGGACACCTCGCTCGACATGATGTACATGCCCGACGCGATCCGCTCGATGATCGAGCTGATGGAGGCCGACCCCGACAAACTCGTCCACCGGAACGCGTTTAATATCTCCGCCATGAATTTCACGCCGGCCCAGCTGGCCGACAAAATCCGCGAGCGCATCCCCGATTTCAAGATCACCTACGACGTCGATCCGACCCGCCAGGCGATCGCCGACACCTGGCCCAACTACATGGATGACTCCGCCGCCCGCACAGAATGGGGCTGGAAACACGAGTACGACCTCGACGCCATGGTCGACACCATGCTCGAACACGTCACCGAGATCGACCGCCGGTCCAGGGACAAGAATTCGAAAACAAAGGGAGGCAAGGTCCGCCATGTCACTCGCTAATTTCAAAAAGCAGCTCGATGTAGAACTCAAGGACCTGATCGATAACGGTCTCGCCAAGGGCGCCGAACGGGTCGTCGTCAAAGTCGACAAACCGGCCGGCGAACGCGGCCCGCGCTTCTATCTCGAGGGCCACGGCGACAAGCCGTTTATCCGGATGAACTCCAACAGCTACCTCGGCCTGGCCTTCCGCCACGAAATGATCGAGGCCGAGGAAAAGGCCGCGCAGCAGTTCGGCGTCGGCCCCGGCGCGGTCCGCTTTATCAGCGGCACCTACAATGTCCACGTCGAACTCGAGAAACGCCTCGCCCGTTTCCACGGCCGCGAGGACTGCATGATCACCTCGGCCGCCTACACCTCGGTCCTCGGCGTCGTCGTCTCGCTGACTACCCCCGAAACGATCATCGTCTCCGACGAACTCAACCACAACTGCATCATCAACGCCATGAAACTGGCCCGCCCGAAAGACAAGAAGATCTTCCCGCACCTCAATCTCGAGGCGATGGAGAAGGTCATCGCCGAATCGGTCGGCCAGTGCGAGAACATCATCGTCGTCACCGACGGCGTCTTCAGCATGCGCGGCGATCTCGCCCCGCTCAAAGAAATGCAGGCGATCGTCGACAAGTACTCGGCGCAGTTCCCGCGCGACATCGTGTTCCTCGTCGACGACTCCCACGGCGTCGGCGCGCTCGGCGCGCACGGCGGCGGCACCGAGGAGGAAGCCGGCGCCCATGTCGACATCCTTGTCGCCACCCTCGGCAAGGCGTTCGGCGTCAACGGCGGCTATATCGTCTCCGACCGGAGCGTGATCACCTACCTCCGCGAGAAGAACCCGATGTATATCTACACCAACCCGATCACCCCGGCCGAGGCGGCCGCGGCGCTGCGCGGGCTGGACATTCTCGAGGGCGCCGATGGCGGCAAGCTGCTCGGCCATCTCCACGAGATGACGAAGCGGTTCGAGCAGGGGCTGCTCGATCTCGGCTTCGAGACGATCCCCAGCCCGCACCCGGTCGTGCCGCTGCTCGTGCGCGACACGCAGAAGACGACCGACATGGTGAAGTTCCTGACCGCGAACGGCGTGCTGGCGACCGGGTTGAACTTCCCGGTGGTGCCGAAGGGCGAGCAGTTGATTCGGTTCCAGGTCAACGGCGACCACACCAAGCTCGACATCGACACCGTGCTCGAGGTGCTGGAGGCGTATAAGAACTCGCATTGACTGATACCGAGAGAGTATGGGAACCGACAGAGCGTGAATAGGGGGATCAATGAGAGAGAGAACTCTTCATTCTTGGCAGGTACTAAAGAACGACGCGG
>CAYPYM010000463.1:0-3363 GCA_964414435.1 uncultured Ignavibacteriales bacterium
TGTGTGGCGCCATTCTTACGCTTCCGGCCCGCGCCCACACCGAGATCATCCATGTGCCTGCCGACCAGCCAACCGCTCAGAGCGGCATCGACGCCGCCGCGGAAGGCGACACGGTGGTGCTGGTGAACGGCACGTACGAAGAGCCTCTATCCCTGCAGGGCAAGTATATCGTTCTTGCCTCCGAATACATGTTTACACGGGACACAGTGGATATTCGCAGTACAAGCATCACATCCGCTGAAATCACGGCCTGCTACGGTCCGACCCGTCTGGTCGGACTGACCTTCACGGGTCAAGTGGGACTGTTCTCCACGGACTACAACTCAGTCACTTGTGCCGGGTCTCAGCTCGCCATGATCGCATGTCGTACCGGTCGTATCACATGCGAGGGTTCGGTGTTATCACTCTTCGGATGCGACGTTACGGGCGGCACCGCAGAATTTGGTGGAGGACTGAACGCCAACTCTTCTGAAGTCCGCATAGACAGTTGCCTGTTTTTCAACAACAGCGCTGTTGGTTACGAGATATGCGATTACGACTTCGAGCCTTTCTGCGAGTGCCATCCGGCGTATGGCGGCGCGATCAGCAGCTCCGGGGGTTCACTCTGGATCACTAACTCTACACTGGCAAACAATCAGATTGTGTTCAACTCCTCCTGCCTGCTTCAGGGATGCGGCCATGGCGGTGGTGCAATATATGCCGCAGCCAAGGGATCCGGAAACTCACTGTTCATCGACAACTGTATCTTTAGTAATAACGAGGGGGCACCCGAGCCCCTTGGACTATCCTGGAGCACAATCTATATCATCAATGATGGCGGCACTTTTGCCAGCATCGATGTCTCCAATTGCGACCTCTACCCCGACGGCATAAACGAATAGGTTGGCACGAACAATAACTTCTCCGCGGATCCTCTGTTTTTGCGGCCCCTTAGCCGGCAATTTCTATCTGAGCAGTCTATCGCCCTGCGTAGCGGAGTTCGGTCCCACGGGTAAAACCATTGGCGCCAGGGGGGTGGGGTGCATTTTCGGTGACGCCATGCAGATCCATTTCGACATCAAACCGGGCTCGTGCCCGAATCCGCTTAATGCCATGAATCGATCGGGGCACGGTAAGGCTGTTTTGCCGACGGCTATTCTCGGCACTGATGACTTCGATGTACACGAAATCGATCCGGCCACAATCACCTTGAATGGGGTCGCCCCCGTCCGCTGGAGTTATGAAGATGTGGGGACGCCGGTGGACAAGACAGAAGACAGCTGTGCCTGTTCTGAAAACGGACCAGACGGCTACGAGGATTTGGCTCTGAAGTTTGACCGGCAGGCAATCATCTCTTCACTGGAGACTTCTTCGACGGCCCCTCAAGATGTTGCGGCCGCCCTGACAAAGATGAATCCGGCGCCCGAGAATTCAACCGATGGTACAGCGGGCCACAGCGGCTTACCATTGCGGGACAATTAGGTCTTGCAGGTCGAGGGGCAGCTGAACGATGGCATGGAGTTCGCGGGGTACGACTGTGTGGTGCTTATGACCAAAGCGAACGCCGTTGCCACAGCGCTGAATGAGACCCCGCGTGATTTTGAACTGATGGGCAACTACCCCAATCCCTTTATTCCGGCCACACAGATTCGTTTCTACCTCCCGGAGGCCTCCAACGTCAGGATAGAGATTTACAATGTTCTGGGACAGAGAATTGCCCGGCTCCTCGACGAAATGACAGACGCGGGCGAACACGTGGTGGAATGGGATGGGTCCGCTGCCGCGTCGGGGGTCTACTTCTACCGCTTCCAGGTGGGAGGGCACGTCGAGACACAGAAGATGCTGCTGCTGAAATAGAAGAGGCCGCAGATTGGACAGCAGGGCGAGTGTTAATAGCTCGTCCTCCTTCTGCTTAGCTTATTGATTTCCAACGGCTTCCATTAGATATGGAATAGCGCATCCTCACCAACAACTCAAACTCCACGGAAGCTTGGGGAGAGTGATATCGGGGCCGCCTTCTTGAGCTTATTCCCTATTATAGGTGGCAAGACGCATTAAGTCCGGTTTTCTCGCCATTCCCGCCCTGGAACTCGTCTACTAAGGCCCGCATTGAAATCTGAAGGCTCCGGTGCGGCCCGGAAATTTCCATAGTACTGGTCTTTATTTCATTTTCCGGGCTTCAATCCGATTGGCGCATACTCCACCCTATCAGAGAATCTGCCGCCGTCTATGAGCTTGTTGCCACGAACTGTGATTCTCGGTACGGCGTAGTCTATTTCTTTCCGCAGCGGTGGCCGTGACGAATCATCCCGGGGCCCCAAGGCCATCGGCACGCACTCCACCGGTTATGGCAGAGGCTTCTCCGGCATTCAGCTTGCCTACCAACACGGCGAGCGCCAAAAGACCCGAACCTGCACCCGGCCCAAGGGGCGCTGGTTGGACAATACTTTTGTCAAACGGCAGTGGCGGACGTTGAAGTGCGAGTGTATCCAGCTGCGGGAGTTCGCGACCGGGCCATGATGCCAATTGCGAGATCGGGTCTGGCCGGCCTGTTACAACACCGGGCGGCCGCAGTCAGTGCTGGTTGGTAAGACCCCGATGGAAGCGTACACCTGTCGTGAGCTTTGTCAAAGGACCGGACCTGGGGCGGCATGATCACTCAGACCTAATCTGGTCCAATCAAGCTGCCATACTGTCCGGCAAACCCGGACCACCCAATCCCTGGTCGTCGGCTCTCACAACACCAGTTCACGCCGCCTTGCCCTGAGCCAGTAAATCGGGCAATATCATTGAAATGTGGTTTGCAGTATCCACCATATTTGGTTATTTTTATTTATCACCTCCTCCCTAACCGAAAGGTCGCCGTATGAGCTATCCACGCATGTTTGCTCTATGTGGGATGCTGCTGCTCGGGTTGACTTTCATCGCATCGGCAGCTATTCCGCCGTTTATCAATTATCAGGGTCGGCTTACCGACAGCAGCGGCAATCCGGTAACTGACGGCATCTATACTCTGGTTTTCACACTTTATGACGCCCCCGCAGGTGGAACCGCAAAATGGATTAGCGATCCTACATCGGTGAACGTCGAGGGCGGTCTGTTCAGTACCGTTATTGGCGTGATTCCTACATCCGTTTTTGATCCGCCTTCAGACTTATTTCTTGGAATACGTGTAGGCACCGATCCCGAGATGACGCCGCGGTCCTATCTGGTGACGGTACCGTATGCCTATTATGCGAGTAGCGCGACCTCTTCATTGACCTGTCCAGCCTGGTCATTTGACGGCGACAAGATCTATCATTCGACCGGCAATGTCGGGATAGGAGTAAATAACCCGCTGGAGGCTGTGGCTATCGGAAAGACCGTCGCGGAACTTAATGGCAC
>CAYPYM010000464.1:0-3355 GCA_964414435.1 uncultured Ignavibacteriales bacterium
GAACATGGTCTTCGTGGATTCGGGCAACGGGGTCGGGGTTCTGACCTTCAGCCCGGGCCCGCACCAGGGTGATCCCGTCGAGCAGAAGTACTATGTCCGTTTCGTGGCTAGCGACGAACTCGATCCGACGCTGTTTGTCCAGTCCGGGACGCAGACTTTCACGGTGCACAACGTGCCGCTGCCGCCGACGATGACGTTCTCCGCCGGCACCGGGCCGTTTACGCTGACCGAGGGAGAAATCCTCAGCTTCACGGTGACGGCGGTTGATCCGGACAACCTGGGTATTCCCACGGTCAACGTGGTGAATGCGCCGGCCAATGCGACTTACAGTCAGGCTATCAACGTTCTGACCTTCACCTTCTCGCCGAGCTACGCGCAGGCGGGCACTTACAACGTCCAGTTCATCGGGGTCGATCCCGACGGCGTTCTGAAGGATACGGTGGCGGTGCAGATTAATGTTCTGGATGCCGGTAATCAGGCGCCGTATTTCTCGGGGACCTACCCGACCAGTGCGGCGGCCTATATTGGGATTGCGACCACCCTGAATCTGACCGCGATCGACCCGGACGGTGATTCCGTGGTGATTTCGGCCACGTCGGCCCTGGCCGGCTGGTCGCTCACCGATCACGGCGACGGGACGGCGACCTTCTCGCTTATCGCCGACCTCGTCGATGTCAATACGACTCAATCGGTTACGTTCACGGTGACGGATGTCCCGAACGGGGCATCGGACCAGTTTGTCATCGATTATCAGATCGTCAGCCTGATGCGCGGTGATGCCGACAACAACCAGGTCTACAGCCTGAATGATGTCGTCTATCTTGCGGCCTACCTGTTCCGGGGCGGCCCGCCGCCGTCGCCGCTGGCCGCGGGGGACGCCGATCTGAATGGTGCGATACAGGTGGCGGATCTGGTGTACATGGTGAACTTCCTGTACCATGCGGGTCCGCGGCCGCCGCAATAATTGCGCTGCGTGTGCCGCATGCGATTAGAAAAGCCGCCCGGAGACGGGCGGCTTTTTTTTGGGAATTGTGCGTGGGGTGGCGGGGAAATGGGCCGGTGGAGGGGGGAAAGTGCTTGACAGAATTTGAATATAACCGTATATATAGTTTAGCTTTCGCGGAAGTGGTATGGTTGGCAAAACAAAAGGTCTTGCATTTTTCTCTCTTGACGCATAGCCGTTGTTCACGTAAGTTTTCAGACTTTGCGTAAATTGCTCATTTGCTTCAACATGCTACTTGAAGACGAAGAACGTTTATCATCGAGAATAGTTAGAAGAAACGCTTGCTTCAACATTCTGCGATTAAGGACGACGAACCTTTAAGCCAACTAGACATGCGACCGGGACATCCACTGTCGTGATCGAGTGTCGTGAAGGGAGGTGTATCCACTCAAGGAGTATCATGCTTTTGCGTTTGCACCCGAAGCCGGTCTTCGTGTACGGCTTCCGGCTCTATGGACTTTGTTAACGTAGAGGAATAAGTTGGGAACACTTTTAACTCTCGAAAGGAGTTGCGAATGACAAGGAAGATTTCCTCAGTAGCAATTCTCTCCTTGCTCCTGCTTGCTTTCCTGGCCATGTCGGCGTCCGCCGCGCAGGGCCCGACTAAGCGAGTAATCGACCCGCAGGTCTATCGGTCGCTCCAGTATTCGTTCCCGTATCCTGCTGATGGTCCGGTCAGCCGTACCGCCGACCGCACCGCCCCGGCCCAGCGCCTGGGCGCCGCGGCTCCGTCGGCTTCCCCCGGCGTCGCCATCGGCGATACCTGGTACGATTACCAGCACAACGGCTCGATGGGTCGTATGATCGAGACGAACTTTGGGACGGCCGCGATCGTCCACTTCGCGTGGATGTATCTGCCGGGTCCGCTTTTTGAGTCTCGGGAATATTACTACTACGATTACGATCTTACCAACTCAACCGCCGGTACGGTGACTGGTCTCCAGCCGCCGGACGACTACGCCGGTTACGTTGGTATCACCACCACGGGCGACAACCGTGCGATCGTCGGTGGTCACAACAACTTCGCTACGGAAGATCTCAACGCTCCGGAAATGTACTGGGACTACGGTGAAGGAACCGGTTACTTCGGTTTCCACGCGCGCGTTCCGCGCACGCTTCAGGAGTACCAGGAACAGACCCCCAACCAGGAAGTGATCTGGCCGAAGTTCCGCTATGTGGAAGGCCCGGGCGTGAACGACACCGTCCTGCACATCATCGCTCAGGCTTCGCTGCCGGATGCCGGTGATCCGCAGGCGATTTACTACTTCCGCCGCGTCGGCAGCGATGAAACGCCGGGTGCCACCTGGACCTACCCGCCGTTCATCATCGACACGATCTACGATCTGTCGCATGATATCGCCGCCACCAACGATGGTAAGGTCGCGCTGGTCTGGACGGCCAACCTGCCGTGCTCGGCCGGCGATCCGGACACCGCGTCCGGTTACGAGTGCCGTACGTATGTTCAGTACGACAACGATGTCTACTACCAGCTTTCCACCGACTACGGTGTCAGCTGGCTGCCGAAGGTCAACCTGACCAAGTACATCCTGACCGAGGGTGAGGACTCCTATCGTCCGTACACCGACATGTCGGCTCTGTACGACAGCAACGAAGACCTGCACATCGTGTGGGCCGCTCGTTTCTGGCCGGCCAACTCCCAGATTTCGGGTCAAGGCCAGCCGGGTCTGTACCGCGGTCGTATTTTCCACTGGTCGGAGAACCAGCCGTATATCCGCACGGCGCACTCGGCCGACTGGGACCAGACGACCTGCTCGCCGGGCGCCTGGAATCTGAACGCCGGCAAGATGAGCATCTCCGAATGTAACGGCCGGCTGTACATTCTCTTTGTCCAGATCAACGACATCCCCGCGGGTGTCGAGAATGACTGTGCGACCGAGACGAATCCCGGCTACCCGCAGGGCGCCGGCAACGGCGACCTCTATCTGGTGATCTCCGCCGACGGCGGTCTGACCTGGGATAGAGCCCGAAACCTGACCAACTCGCGTACGCCCGGCTGTGACTCGGTCGGCGGTTTCGGCGGTCCGTGCGACAACGACAACTGGCCGTCGATGGCCCGGTTCGGCACGCAGTATGCCCTGAACCCCGGCGACAACACCGCGCCGGTGGTCATCCCATGGGGCAGTACCGACAACGGCTGGTATCTCGATGTGCAGTACATTAACGATCACAGCGCCGGCGGCATCGTGGAGGATGAGGGTTTCTGGCAGGATGCCGATGTACGCTGGTTCCGTCTGGCCTGTGCGGGCGGCATCCCCGGCCCGGTCCCGATCTTCTCACCGACCAACATCGCGTTCCCGACCTGGGTGAAACCGGGCGAATCGTTCAACAAGA
>CAYPYM010000465.1:0-3346 GCA_964414435.1 uncultured Ignavibacteriales bacterium
ACGATATCGGGCCGGAGTGGCAGGGGGAATTCGATATTGTCTATATCACGATCGGGGCGCTTTCATGGCTGCCGGATCTCGATCGGTATTTCGAGATCGTGGCGTCGATGCTCAAATCGGGCGGAACGCTGCTGATTTACGAGCAGCATCCGTTCGGTTACCTGATGGCGACGCCCGATGATGCCGAGTACGATGCGAACGATCCGGCGAAGGTGGCGTTTTCGTATTTCCGCACCGAGCCGTGGGTCGACCCCGGGGGAATCGATTATATCGGCAAATCGCGGTACGAGGCGAAGCCGAGTTACTGTTTCACTCAGAAGGTCTCCGATATTCTCAATCCGATCGTGAGCCACGGGATCGAGCTGCGGGAATTTCACGAATACCCGCACGATATTTCATCGCTCTTCGGTCATCTCGAGCCGCCCGGCCGGATGCCGCTCTGCTATCTGCTGGTGGGGCGGAGGAAGTAGCTGCGGCGCGCGGCGATCGGCTTGACCGCGGGAAATGAAAGCTTGCTTTTTAACGGCGGATTTTTATAGACTGCGGTAGAATAAGCAGTAGCCGGGTTTTTCGGCTATGGTGCTGTCCGGGAGGTACCCGGAGCAGACATCGCTGATACTACCGTATGGACGGCTTGGCTCCTGACGTTTTCGTCGTAAAGTCCGACGTGGCGGGATCGCAGTAGTTTGGCCCGATCGGCACAAAATCGTTAATCACAATCCGTTAGACGGAGGACTCTATGAGCCAGGCAAAAGACGGCGACGCCGTAAAAGTACATTACACCGGCAAGCTGAGCGACGGCACGGTGTTCGACAGTTCCGAGGGGCGCGAGCCGCTGGCGGTCGAACTGGGTGCGGGGCAGGTGATCCCGGGATTCGAGAAGGGGCTGCTGGGGATGGCGGTCGGCGAATCGAAGACGATCACGATCGAGCCGGACGAAGCGTACGGCCATAAGCGCGAGGATTTGATTGTCGATGTCGACAAGGGCAATTTCCCCGAACATATCACGCCGACAATCGGCGAGCACCTTCAGGTGAAACAGCCGGACGGCAGCGTGATCAACGTGCAGATCACGAAGATCGAGGGCGAGAAGGTGACGCTTGACGCCAACCATCCGCTGGCCGGGCAGACGCTCGTGTTTGATGTCGAGATGGTGGCGATCGGCTGACGCCGGTTTGCCGCAGCATTTCAAAAGGGCAGGCCCCGGCGGGGTCTGTTCTTTTTTTATGTCGGGGGCCGATTATTGAATCTCAGTAGAAGGGGAGCACTGACAAACAAGTTTGTCAGGGGCACAGCCTGCGGCGGCTCTGTCAAATATCAGCGGGGTGAATCCGGGCGACCGATGACCTCATCTGCCGCAAACGGCGAGCGGAACCTCCACGGCGCTTTTGGGCATTACAGGAGTAGATATGCGGCCGCGCTCACACTCGGAGCGGCGGGCGGCGGCCAAGGAGGTGATTGTCATGCGCTATCCGACATGGAAACGATATCCCACCTACGCCTGGTTCGGGGTCGGATTGCTGATCGCCGTGATTTTCTTCGTCGGGGCCATTATCGTCATGCGGATGACCGATGACGCTGTCAACGACCAGCAGAAGCCGCAGATCGAGGACCGCCCCGATACCACCCTTCATATAGACACACTCCCGCCGTCGTCGGCTGCTCCCGCGGAGGAGTCCACCGGTATGCGGCCGGGTCGCGCGGTTTCCCCGGTCTATACGCTCGTGATATAATCCGGTCCGCCGATAGCAGCGTCAGCGGATAAACTCATCGACTGGTTTTCGTTCCGGCGGGTCCGGCAATTTGCCGGCCGGGTAGCCCAGGGGGCTGATAGTCGCGATGCAGTGGTCCCTGGGGATGCCGATGAGCTTCTTGATGCTCGGGGTATCCATATTGCCGATCCAGCAGGTCCCGAGACCGAGCTGGCGGGCGGCCAGCAGGAAGTAGGTCGCGGCGATAGTGGCATCTTGGACGCAGTATTTCGACTCGGCGGTGTCGCCGCAGATCGCGACCGCCATCGGCGCCGATCCGATCGGATCACTGCTGCCGACGCGTGATATGGCGAGCATATCGAGGGTGTCGGGATCGGTGATCATTTTGAAATAAAACGACTGGTTGTTGCGGGCGCTGGGGGCGAACCGGCAGATGTCGATGATCTGTCGCACGATTTCTTCGGGCACTTTCTTGCGCCGGTACGACCGGATACTGCGCCGGGAGAGCAGGAGGCTATCGCCGGTGAGGATCTCGGCAGTCGGTTTGGTGAAATGCTGGAATTCGAGCGGCCGTCCCTCGGGGTCTTTCGCGAAAAACTGGTAGATGTTGTAGGTCCGGTTGTTTTTCGGTTTGGCTTCGGCGATATCGGCGAGGCGGTCGTACATGCGGTCGACCGAGGCGGGCGAATCGTAGACGAAAGTCAGCATGGGATCGGTCCGGGGGGCGGGCTTGCGGCAGAAACCGAAGAGGAAGGTGCCGTGGCGGAAAATCTTGCACTCGGGTTGTTCGAGCCACAGGTTGCAGTCGAGCCGTTTGGTGTAGAAATCGGTCAGGGGCGCAAGTTGCTTCGTGTGCATAAACACGATACCGTTCATAGAAACCTCGCGATTAGGGGTTAATGGATCGGAAAGTACATAAACAAATCCCGTGGGGCAAGGGGTATTTTGGGACGGGCAGCGGCCCGGATGGGCCCGGGCCTATTTCAGGCTGAGGGCGACGAGGAGCGCGATGCCGGTCACGGCGAAAACGATGGTAACGATGAGCAGGGCCATGGTGCCTTCGCCCATACCGTAGGTCGTGCGGTAGGGATCGATCTTGAGGTACTGGTCCTTGCTGCGGTTTTCGATGCGGCGCTTGAAGCGCATCCGGTTGTTGTCGAATTTCTCGACCAGTTCCCAGCCCGCCTCGGATTCCTCGCGACGGACCTTCTCGACGGTCTCGCGGTTCTTGAACTTACCGGAGGCGGAGCGTACGATCTTGAATTCCCAGCCGTTGAGATCGGTCGGTTCATACCTGGTCATCTGTTCCTCCTCGCGGCGTTGTTCGCGTCGTTTTTTCGCCGCCGCCGCGGCGGCAGCGGCTCCGGCAGCTCCGGCTCCAGCGCCCATATGCGCCTCCTTCTTTTATCTATATACCCGCGATCGGGGGGGCGAATTCAACAATAATCGCCGGTTTATAAGTTGATCCAATCGGCTCGATACCCGACCATGCGGGTATGAAAATCCCTGACGCCCCCGTTTTTCACGTCCCGTTCTGGAATCATCACGAATATCTGGTCCACGGCTGCTCGACGCGAAAATTGGGCAATCTCTCGTTTCGAAGCGGAGTCGAGGCCGAGGTGCGGGAACGCCGC
>CAYPYM010000466.1:0-3343 GCA_964414435.1 uncultured Ignavibacteriales bacterium
AAGAGCTCCATCCTTCGTCCCTGGTATCATCCGCTTGAGGACCCGTGGAAGCCCGGCGATCTTGCGCTCGAGATCGAAGGAATAGCCGGTGGGTGGTTCAAGGGAAAGCGGGCCGATGAGATTCGCAGCGGCGCCTATGTGGTCGAGACGCTGGGAGCGTCACTATGGGCGCTGCACGACGCCAACTCGTTCCGCGAGGCGCTGTTAGCCGCCGTAAACCTTGGTTTCGACACCGACACCACCGGCGCGGTCTGCGGCCAGCTGGCCGGGGCGATCTACGGCCTGAGCGGTATCCCCGCCGAGTGGGTCGACAGGCTGGCCCATCGCGACCTCATTCTCGATCTCGCCCGCCGCCTCATGCCCCCGCACTGACCCGGAAAAATCCTCTCTATTCCTGTTAAATTTCTGCACACCCCTGCCGATAGTCTCCATTAGAAATCAGTCTGTTTCAAAATTGAACAGGCCAATGGAGTACAGGATGTTTACAACCGTTCGACGCCGCTTTTCGTTCGGCCTCGCCCTCACGGTGCTTGCCGTGGTCGCGCTCGGCCTCGCCGGCGGCGTCTGGTCACAGGAAGTGGCTATCGGTACCGCCACTGCCACCGTGCTCGCCGCAGTAACGGTCACCGCGACCAGCAGCCTCGTTTTCGGCGACGTCTTCCAGGGTGTCCCGACGACGGTCGCCAACAACGACGCCGCGGCATCGATCTTCAGCGTCACCGGCCAGGCCGGCTCCGGCGTGAGCCTCTATTTCCAATTGCCGGAATACCTCGCGTTGTCCGACGGTTCCGATCGGATGCAGATCGCGTTCAACAGCACCGACTGCTCGGTCGACACCACCGGCGCCGACGATCCCACCACGATGGCGGGCACGAAGGGCTGGCAGGATGTCGACCCGCACAGCCTGCCCGGATCGATCATCATCGGTTCCGGCGGTACCTCGATCTACCTCGGCGGTAAGGTCACGCCTTCGCTGTTCCAGCGGGCGGGCAACTACAGCGGCGATATCATTCTGACCGTGAGTTACAACGGCACCTGAGCGCGCCGTAAACGAGCCCTATTAATGAGACGGCTATGTCGCATCGGATCGTGACAGACGTTTTCACCGTACCGTCGGCCGCCGCGCTGCGGCGCCGGCTGACCTGGCTACTGCTGCCTCTGGCGGCGGCGCTACTGTCGTTCGGACAGGTGCGGGCGCAGGCGGTCGGAATCGCCTCGCTCAACGCGACGGTCGTCAACCCGATCAGTATCTCGGTAACCTCGGACCTGAAATTCGGCAACGTCCTGCAGGGCCAGCCGAAGACTGTTTCGCGGACGGCGGTCGGCTCGGACACGAGCGCCGCGGTCTTTGCGATCACCGGTGATGCCGGCGCGGGAGTCGTCGTGTCGTTCACCCTGCCGGCGTATCTTTCGACCGTATCCGGCGACCGACTGCCGATATCGTTTTCGTCCACCGACTGCACGATCGATTCGCTTGCGGGGAGCCCGGATTCACCCGGCGCCGGCGCCTGGGTCGGGGTCAATCCGTTCAGCCTGCCCTCGGTGCGGATCGGTGTCACCAACGGCGGCACATCGGTCTATCTCGGCGGCAAGGTGACGCCGCAGGTTCGTCAGGCGCCCGGAGCCTACTCGGCAGATATCATAATCAGCGTCACCTACGACGGTACCTGAGGAGAAGAATAATGAATGAGTTCAGCATAAAGGAACGTATTGGGATGAAACTCCTGACCAGACTGCTTCAATCGCTGACCGGCACGCGCGGCGGTATCCTGTTTGTGACGGCCGCGCTGGTAATCGCCGCCGCCGCCCAGGTGGGCGCCTCGGTGATGGTCGCACCGACCGTCGTCTTCCTCTCCGACCGGAACCGCACTGGACGAGTCATCGTGCAGAATCCGGCCGATGAACCGACCGAAGTGACGGTGCGGTTCAGCTTCGGTCTCCCCTGGTCCGACAGCCTCGGCAACGTCCAGGTGACCCTTCAGGATTCCGGCGTCACCGACCCGCGCTCGGCCATGGACTGGCTGAAGGCTTTCCCGCGCAAAGTCGTGGTGCCGGCTAAGGGATCTCAGACTATCCGCCTGATCGCCCGCCCGCCGAAGGACCTTCCCGACGGCGAATATTGGGCGCGAATCGTGATCAGCTCGCGCGAAAACGATGTCGCCGTGCCGACCTCGGACAACCCCGAGAATATCAGCACCAAGCTCAATATGGTCATGCAGATGGCGATCATGGTGAAATTCCGCACCGGCGAGCTGGTGTCGAACCTCGAACTCAAAGATGTGAAGACGATCGCCTCCGACTCGAACGTATCCGTCCTGCTCGACATGAGCAATCGCGGCAACGTGTCCTATATGGGTGTGCTGCACGCCACCCTGTACGACGCCGACGGCAAGCAGATCAACGAGGCCGGCTCGAATGTCGCGATCTACCGCGACCTGCGCCGGCGGGTCGACCTGCCGATTCCGGAGGGCGATTTCAAGCGCCCTTATAATGTGAAGGTGATGATCAGCTCGGACGGACGCACCGATGTGCCGCCGGATGATCTCATCAAGGGCAACAAGATCGAATACTCGGTAAATATCGAATAGATGAGTTTCGCCGCTGCGCCGGCGGCCTGACAGACCACTATGCACCTGCCACGTTTGAGATGCGCCATTGTCGCGGGCACCCTTCTCGGGTGCCTCGCGGCGTTTCTATCGACCGGGAGCGCGTACGCGCAACGACCCGAGCCGGAAGAAATCGTCGTGACGTTCCAGGTGCGCCGGCTGGTCTCGACCGACATGTTCGTGCTCTACGACGGGAATACTATCTACCTCCCCGTCGAAGAACTCATCAGCCTCCTTGATTTGAACATCAATCACGATGTCGACCGCATGCGCTACTATGGTCATCTCGTCTCGGCTGATGATCGCTTCGAGTTCGACCTGCGGAATCACACCGTGACGGTCGACGGCAAGCGGCAGGATCTTCCTCCCAGCGACTATCTGCGCGGCACAACCGACTTCTACCTTCGGGTTGACCGGTTCGAGACGTATTTCCATCTGCCCGTGAAGTTCAGTTTCTCCGATCTTCGGGTGACGCTGCCGCTCGACAAGGATTTCCCCGCTTATCAGAAGCTCCAGCGGTCGCTCGAACACAAGCGGCTCCGCGAGGAGAAGACCCGTCTCGGCGATGTCAAGCAGTTGCCCTACCGTCGGGCGATGCTCGGCGGCGCCGTGGCCGACTGGAACATCTCGGCCAATCCCGTCGGCGGCGGGGCGCAGTATTTCAGCGCCAATGTCGGCGCCATGCTCGCCGGCGGCGACCTGACCGTCTCCGGAACCGGCAACAGCGAAACCGGCGT
>CAYPYM010000467.1:0-3336 GCA_964414435.1 uncultured Ignavibacteriales bacterium
TATTTCTCGCCCGCCAGATACCCCTCGTTGATTTCAAGATACCAGCGCATGTGCTCGACATGGCCGGCGATGGTCGTGCCGCCCTCGACCGCCGGGCGGGAGGCGGTGAGAGCGTCGATCTCCGCGAGTGTCTCCATCAGGGAACAGCCTCCGTCGAGGTAGATTCCCTTTGACTTGTCGACTGACTCCTCGAGCAGGACGAGGAGCTCCTTGAGAAACTTGTCCGGTTTGATTTCGGTCATACGGGCAGTCCTTTTATTCTTTGTTGGCCTTTCCGGACAAGTACGGTCGAATTTCGAGCCGGGTCAAGCCCTACTCGCCGACATGTGACATGGCCTATTTTCCAGAGGGAACCCCCGGGCCACTTTCTGCTTTTGCGGCGGGTCGGAAATCGCTATACTCAGCCCTGTATGACTACCTCCAAACGCACCGATTATCTGAGCTGGGAAGAGTATTTTATGGCGGTGGCCCAGCTTTCGGCCCTGCGGTCGAAAGATCCGAACACGCAGGTGGGGGCCTGCATTGTAAACAGCCGCAAACATATTATCGGGATTGGCTACAACGGTTTTCCGGTCGGCTGTTCCGACGACGAACTGCCGTGGGACCGGGAAGGCGACTATCTCGATACGAAGTACCCGTATGTCTGCCATGCCGAGATGAACGCGATCACCAATTCGTCGAACAAGGCCGATCTCTACGGCGCGACCATGTACATCTCGCTTTTTCCTTGCAATGAGTGTGCAAAACTGATTGTGCAGGTGGGCATTAAAGAGGTCGTGTACCTCTCGGACAAGTATCACGACGAGCCCAAGTTTATTGCTGCCCGACGGATTTTCGTTATGGCCGGTGTCAGCTACCGTCAGCTGAGCCCGGCTCACCGGAAGATCAGCGTGACGCTCGAGTAGGCCCTTCCGGGGGCCGATGGAAACATGGGGCCGGCCGATCCCCGATTCGGTCAAAATTCTTACAGAACCTATCCAGATTTTTGTTGTTTTTCGGGTTATTCCCGATTAATTATCGCCCTTTAACCGGGGAAGGGCAAAGTCGAATTCGTTCCAAACGCGGACTCTGTTACCAGGAGACAGGCCATGACCAAGAACAAGCAGGAAATCCTGAGACTGATCGATGAGGCCGGCGTGCGCTTCCTCCGCCTCTGCTTCACCGACATTCTCGGAAAAGTCAAAGGAATGTCCATTCCCCGGGTTGAAATCGAGAAGGTTCTCGAGGAGGGCCAACCGTTCGACGGTTCGTCGATCGAAGGTTTCGCGCGTATCGAGGAATCCGATCTCATGGCGGTGCCGGATCCGGTCACGTTCCGGATCATCCCGTGGCCGATCGCCGGCCAGAAGGTCGCCATGATGTTCTGCGATGTCGTCTTTCCCGACGGCAAGCCGTACCCGGGCGATCCCCGCTGGGTGCTGCGCCGTCAGTTGGAAAAGGCGAAGGAAAAGGGCTGGACGTATTATGTCGGACCGGAGCTCGAGTATTTCTATTTCGAGAACGATCACGGGACCGACCTGATCGACAAGGGCGACTATTTCGACATGGGGTCGGTCGACCGCGGCACGCAGGTGCGCAAGGCGACGGTCAACGCGCTCGAATCGCTCGATATCCCGGTCGAGTGCTCGCACCACGAGGTGGCGCCGTCGCAGCACGAGATCGATCTCCGCTACCAGGAAGCGCTGGTCATGGCCGACTTTGCCCAGGTGTACAAATTCGTTGTCAAGCAGGTGGCGCTCCAGAACAATCTGTATGCGTCTTTTATGCCCAAGCCGGTATTCGGGGAAAACGGCTCGGGGATGCACTGCCACATGTCGCTGTTCAAGGGCGACAAGAATATCTTCGCCGACTCGAAGGACAAGTACGGCCTCTCGGCGACGGCCCGCCAGTATGTCGCCGGTATCCTCAAGTACGTGCCGGAGTTCACGCTGGTCACCAACCAGTGGGTGAACTCCTACAAGCGGCTGGTGCCGGGGTACGAGGCGCCGGTGTATATCAGTTGGGGCCGTCGTAACCGATCCAGCATGGTCCGTGTGCCGGCCCACCAGCCCGGCAAGGAGCGGGCCACCCGCGTGGAGCTGCGCTCGCCCGATCCGGCGGCCAATCCGTACCTCGTCTTTGCCGTGATGCTTGCGGCCGGGATGGCCGGGATCGAGGGCAAGTACAAGCTGAACGAACCGGTCGAGGATAACATTTTCCACATGACGCCCGAGGAGATGGCCAAGAACAAGATCGAGACGCTGCCGAACTCGCTCGATGCGGCGATCAACATGTTCGAGAAGTCGGAGCTGATGAAAGAGACGCTCGGCGAGCATATTTTCAACAAGCTGATCGAGAACAAGCGAATCGAGTGGGATCAGTATCGGATCCACGTGAGCTGTCTCGAGATCGAGAAGTACCTGCCGATGCTGTAAGCACCGTAGCGTACATAGATATCGAAAGCCCGGCCGCACGGCCGGGCTTTTTTTGTAGGGTACGGCCGTCGGATCACACGCGACCATCGCTAACGCTCGGTCGCGCAGGATCCGACGGAACACCCTTCGGGCGTTTTGCTCTGGCGTGGGCGGGGTGCAGGTACGGGACAGGAGGTGCGGCTCGAAATGGGTTAATTGGGTTTGGCGAAATGTTATGTCGTTGCGGGGCAGTAGAGAAAATGGGTTCGTTTGGTAATTTTCGCTTTGTGCGGCTGGCCTTTTTCCCCGTTGACGGCAAGGGTACCCCCTGGGAGTGGGGGCGGGCGGAGGCGCGCGGACGACGGTATGGTTCGATGTGTCTCATACTAGAGCGCTCGGAGTAACGATTACCATCGAAGTGGTGGCGTTTTTGTCAGACTCACGGTCCGTTGCTTGCAACGGGTTAGAATCCATCGTATGTTGCATGGTGTATGAGCACGGAAGAGCACGGGATGCAATTCACGGAGGGACAACCCCACGATAAATGGTCGGCCACCGACAAGCGGGCCACCGGGCAAGGGACCGTCCGTTCGGGACTCCGGTCCTGGAGGAGGCCATATCAAATATTCCTGTTGGCGGGGGTCTATATTGTCGGCAATGCGGTGACGTTCTATGTCGGCGTAGTATTGACGCTTTTCCTCGGAACTCCTTCCGAGCTCTTCGGGCTCTTCTTTCTCGCTACGCCTGTGATTTCGGTGTTTTTGATCCGGTAGCTGTTCGGACCGGCCTCGGCGTAGTCGATGACGTAAGCGTAATAGGCGTTCAGCCCCACACCGTTGGTATAGGTGAACATGCCCGTGAGTTGCTCGTCGCTGTATGTGGACAACTGGACATGGGCCAGTTCGGCGTTGTTGGCCAGCAGGAAGTCACTGGCCTTGGGCTT
>CAYPYM010000468.1:0-3331 GCA_964414435.1 uncultured Ignavibacteriales bacterium
ACGGGTAGTGAGGGTGGAATTGGAAGAAGCCGTACAATTGCACTTCCCCGTCAGCCCCGTCGCGACACTCTCCTATCGGGGGAGAACTCTCCATTTATGGGACTGGGACAGAGCGCGGGCACTGCTGTCATACGTGTCAGACAGGGTGCGGAAAGTCGGTGACTACCCGGATCAGGAGAAGTTTCTGAAGATGGTGCCCACGACTTTTCTCAGGGGGCCGGATCGTTCCAAGGTCGTCAAGAAGCTCAGGAAACTGCTGGTAGACAGCGGCGAGTTGCGCTGAGACAAATGAGGCTCTTAATCAGCGGGTCCGGGGTTCGAGTCCCTGATGGCGCATTTTTTTTATTGTCGCTCGGCCGGAAACGGGGGAAATTGCCTTCCAATGACCCACCGGAATGTCCACAAAATCAAAGAGATATTTAGAACGCTGGCTTCCTCCATTACGCCGGAACCGGACGACGGAGAATCCTGCCTGCAGCGCGGTCTGCAGTATATACGGGAGAGAAAGCTTGACCGCGCCCTGGAGGAGCTCACCCGCGCCGCCGAATTGTTGCCCGAATCCCACCTGCCCTATATGCACATCGGGTGGGTGTATTTCGAGCGCAGAGAGTATGAAGAGGCGGCCGAAGCATTTTCGAAATCACTTGCGATCAAAGTCACGGCCGAGGCGCTGGTCAAGCGGGCGACCTCGTATGGGCGACTCGAACGAAATCAGGAAGCGCGCAGCGATCTTATGACGGCGATGCGTATGGACAAGTCCGATCCGGAGGTGTCCCGCGCCTGCGGGCTGTACCACCAGTGGGACGGCAACTATGAGCGGGCGGTGGAGTATTACGACGATCTGCTGGCCCGTGGTGAGAACGAGCGGGCCGTCTATTACTATAAGGCGGATTGCCTCGCCGAACTGGGGCGGACCGAGGAGGCGATCGCGACGCTCGAGCATTATCTGCCGCTGATACATCCGATGGATACGAAATGGCGGAGCGAGGTGAAAGCGCGGATTCGGGAGTTGAAGAGGGAGAAAACTGACTGATCTGACGTCAGGCAGGGCTTTTGTCCGGCGCACGCCGGATTTCATGTCGAATAGAGGATATAAACCACCCTCCTACGCAGGGAGAATCAAGATGCGCACTCTTCAGATCATTCTTTTGTTTTTGGCCGTGCTGGTGTTTGTCGCGGCGGCGTTTTTCACCGGGAGCGATACCGGACTGAACCTCTGGTATACCGGGGTGGCGACTTTGTTGGTCGACGCGGTCGTTTGCCTGATCTGGCCGACTACAGCCCGAAGCCGAAATTCTCATCTTGTGTTGAATACCGGCCGGTCTCTGAGCGTAACATAACCGTGTGTCGGGTGTGTTGTTTTTTTCTTTGCGCCCGGCGGCGGTCGTGGTGCATTATGGCATCGGAGCGATTTGTCCCGGCGGCGTCGGCCAGCCCGGCCGCCGACCGGATCAAACAGTTTTGAAAGGAGTCAGAATTGAAAACGGTCGGAATAGTTCTCGGCGTCCTCATATTAATTGTAGTCGTGGCCGCCGGCTGGATCTGGTCGGGCCGCGGCGCCCTGATCGATCGCACGCAGGCGGTCAGCGGCCAGTGGGCGCAGGTGCAGAATGTTTACCAGCGCCGTTTCGATCTCGTCCCCAATCTCGTGGCCAGTGTCGACAATTTCATGGAGCGGCAGCAGAAGACGCTCACCGATGTCATCGCGATGCGCCAGCGGGTGATCGACCTGAAAAACTCGGCCGAATCGGCGCTCGGCAAGCAGAATCCGGCGCTGCTCGATTCGCTGGCCGGTCAGCTCTCGCGGCAGTTGAATTCGTTTATCAATGTCGTGGTCGAGCGCTACCCGGAGATTAAAGGCGACCAGCTCTACTCCGACCTGATGACCCAGCTGGAGGGAACCGAGAACCGGATCGCGCAGGAACGGCGGACTTACAACGACGTGGTCCGGGAGTACAACACGTACCGCCAGAAATCGGCCAAGGCGCTGATCGCCGGTTCGCTGTTCGGTTTCCCGTATGAAAAAGAGTTCTTCGCGGCGCAGCCCGAAGCGCAGACCGCGCCGAGTGTGAAAGACGCGTTCAACAATAAGTAGGCGATTACCCGGTTGAAACGACTTCTTGCCATAGTAACGGTGCTCCTGGTCGCGGGGAGTCTCGCGGCTGCGACGGACCTGCCGAAATACAACGGCCCGGTCAACGACCTGGCTGGGGTGCTCTCGCGGAGTGATGTCCAGCAGCTCGACCGCCGCATCACCGCCTACCGCGACAGCACCGGCAATGAGATCGGTGTCCTGATCGTGCCGACGCTCGGCAACAACTCGCTTGACAACTACGCGCACGATGTATTTGCGGCGTGGGGGATCGGCAAGAAGGGCAAGGACAACGGCGTCCTGTTCCTGGTGGCGATCAAGGAGCACAAGGCGCGGATAGAGGTTGGCTACGGTCTCGAGGCCGAGTTAACTGACCTTGAATCGGGACGGCTGGTGAACCGCAATTCGCCGATGGCACAGCATTTTCGCAAGGGTGACTATGGCGGCGGGGTCAACGCCGTGATCACCGGCATCGAGCAGGCGATTGGCGGTGTGTACAATCCGCCGCCGCCCAAGAACGGCGGCGGCAATGACAAGTCGTCGTTCGGGATCGTCTTCTTCATCATCGTCTTCATCATCACGGCGATTATCCGGCGGCGGCACTTCTTTATGGGCGGTCCGGGCGGACCGTTCTTCTTCGGAGGCGGCGGTTCCATGGGCGGCGGCTCATTCGGCGGCGGCGGAGGCGGTGGCTTCAGTTTCGGCGGCGGATCGTCAGGCGGCGGCGGCGCCAGCGGTGGATGGTAGAAGGGAGCGACAGGATGCCTACACTGGTCGACAAATATTTCTCGAAGATCGATTTCGACGCGATCGAGGCGGCGGTCAAGAAGGCCGAGCATGCCACGACCGGCGAAATCGTGGTCAATCTCGCCTCCCACTGCCGCAACTGGATGCTCGAGAAGCTGCTCTGGTCGCTCGGATTCGGAGTCATCTGCGGTGTCGTTGCGCTCTACCTTACCCGTGAAAACGATTGGGGCGTCTACTACAATACCACTCAGACGCTGCTCTGGGGAGCGGTCGGCTTCGTTGCGGCCTTTTTTGGCTGGGGGGCGTTCCTCCGCCGCGAGCAGCGCCGGCGGCGTGTGGTCTGGAACCGCGCGCTCGGTTTGTTCCGGGCGCTTACGCCGACGCGGCAGTCGACCGGCGTGTTCATCCTCATGTCAATGGATGAAAACGAGGCGGCGATTGTCGCCGACATGGGAATCGCCGAGCGGGTCCACGCCGACTACTGGCTCAAGC
>CAYPYM010000469.1:0-3318 GCA_964414435.1 uncultured Ignavibacteriales bacterium
GGCCATGCGACTCAGCCCTTATTATCCGGACTGGTATTTGCCGGTTTTGGGCCACCCTTCGATGACGCAGTGCCGGCGGCTGAGCTTGGCGTCAGGCAGGATCAGGTTTGCGCCCTCCGTCCTGCCGATTATGAGGCGCTGGCCGAGCGAGATGACGTTGGCATTGTTGTGCTCTTTGGCGAGCCGGGCCGAATCGAGACTCCAGCAGACCGCGCAGCGGATGCCGCGCACCTTGTTGGCGACGATGGCCTCGCCGTTGCCGCTGCCGCCGAGCACGATGCCGAGCCGGCATTCGCCGGAGGCGACCGCCTCGGCGACCGGGCGGATATATTTCGGGTAATCGACCGATTCTTCCGAGTCGGTGCCGAAATCGCGGACAGTCAGGCCGCGCCCTCTGAGATGATCGATGAGAAGTTGTTTGTAACGGTAGCCGGCATGGTCGGAACCGATTCCGAGGTCACAGGACGATGCGTTCACGGATTGCTCCCAATTTCACAAGCGATTTTGGATGTAGTTGGAAAGTAGGCAATGGCGGCGGCGAAGCCAAGGACAAAGAGCGCGTTGCCGGAGATGACGGTCTGGAATGTGCGGCGCGGTCAGGATCGCTTAATACATCGGCACCTGCTTTCGAGTCCGCGGCGCCAGCAGACGGTAACGGCCGTCGAGGATCTTCCCCACGACACCGATAAACCGGCCGGTCGGCAGCGCCTGAAGATTATAGGGATGCCAGTAGTCTTTTTCCCCCGGGTGCGCGTACTGCGGTGCTTCCTTTCTCTTCGGCATGATTCCACCTCAAAGTTGATGTCCTCTCTGCATCACATGGTACGACCTATAAATCTCCTCCGCTTGTAAAAACCGGACGAATAAACGGGTAATTTTGTGTAAATGTGATGTTAGTGTTTTGTGCGACGATGCGATGAAAGAAAAAACGGGGGCCGGCCGGCCCCCGCTGTCTTTGCGATGTCATGGTAGAAGGTCACTCGGCCGGCGCGTGATGCGATGCTTCGAGCGTGATCGCTTTCGGGAAGAGGATGTTGTTTTCTTTGTGAATGTGCTGGTGCAGGTCGAGTTCCAGTTCGCGCAGACCGTCAAGCATCGCGCGATAGGTATTGCAGCCCCATTCCGGCAGGGAGTAGGTGTCGGTCAGTTCCCTGATCCGCTCGAGGGCGTTGCCGGCCGCGTCGTGCTCGGCCTCCATGACCCGGATCGGGTTGGCGATCGACCCGAACGGCATTCCGGTCGAACCGTCAGTCTCCAGCCGGATTATGGCCGGGAAAAGCATCCGTTCCTCTTTCATCATGTGCGCCAACAGTTCATCGACCAGCCCGCGAAAGACGCCGACCAGTTCGGCGAGTTGCGGCCCGGTCGGGCTGTCACCGTGGGCGTTGGCGACTTTCTGCGTGAGTCCGGCGAGGCGGGGGAGCTCCCGGCGGAGGTACTCGTGATGGGTGCTGATAATCAGGCTGATCAGCTGTTCGAGGGTAATTGCCGTAAGGTCGACTTTATCGTCGCCGGTTTCCGAGGTCGCCGATTCGAGTTCGCGAACCACCGTGCCGAGGTCGATGTCGTCTTTGCGGCAGGCCTGTTCGAGGCTGATTCCGCCGCCGCAGCAGTAGTCGATCCCGTGCTTCTCGAAGACGCGGGAGCGCGACGGCTGCTCGACGACGAGATCGCCGACCGTTGTGCTGGTGTTTATGGCAGTCATGACTATTTCTCCTTTGTCAGGCGGCCGCCCGGCCGAATCGCCGGGCGGGCCGCATTCAGTTCGTATTGTCATTCCCCTCAGCCAACCGGCGTTTCGGTCTGCTTTGGCAGGACGGTGGTGTCGATCTCACCGGACACCGACCAGCCCAGCTTGAGGCCGGCCACGAACCATGCGAGGCAGAGCACGCCGAAGGCGAAGACCGAATCGCCGATCACCCGCAGCCAGCGGAAGGTATCCATGATACCGGTCTGCATGAACTCGGCCGACCGGGCGAACCACATGCCGTGCTCGACACTCGCCCAGGTCTGCATGAGGCCGCGCGGCAGGTCGGACAGGAGGACCATGAGGGCGAGGCCGATGTTGATCGACCAGAAGCCGACCGCCAGCCATTTTGTCTTCCACACCTTGCGGGTGGCGAGGCCCTTGAGGCAGAAGAGGGTCAGGCCGATGCCGAGCATGCCGTAAACGCCGAACAGGGCGGTGTGGCCGTGGACCGGGGTCGTGTGCAGGCCCTGCATGTAGTAGAGGGCGATCGGCGGATTGATGAGGAACCCGAACAGGCCGGCGCCGACGAGATTCCAGAAGGCGACGGCGATGAAGGCGTAGATCGGCCACTTGTATGCCGTAAGCCAGGTCCGGGCGCGCGAGAGCGTAAGGTTTTCATAAGCCTCAAAGCCGATGAGCACCAGCGGGACAACCTCGAGGGCGCTGAAGGAGGCACCCAGCGCGAGCACGCCGGTCGGGGTACCGGTGAAGTACAGGTGGTGGAAGGTGCCGATGATCCCGCCGGACAGGAAGATGGTCGTGGCGAAGAGCACGGTCGCGGTGGCGGTGCCGGTGCGCAGCAGGCCCATGCGGGTGAACAGGAAGGCGATCACCACCGTGGCGAACACTTCAAAAAACCCTTCCACCCAGAGATGCACCACCCACCAGCGCCAGTATTCGGTGATCGCGAGGTTGGTGTGGCGTCCGTACATAAGGCCGGCGCCGTAGAACAGGGCGATCGCTCCGGAGGAAATCAGGAAGAGCGTGAGCAGGTGCCGGCTTTCGCCCTCCTTCCGCACCGCCGGCCACAGCCCGCGGGTCATGAGGGCGAGCCAGACGAACAGACCGACAAAGAGGAATATCTGCCAGAAACGCCCGAGATCGACATACTCGAGACCCTGATGGCCGAACCAGAAGTTGGCCTCGAGGCCCATCTGCTGGCGGGTGCCGTACCAGGTCCCGAACATAGAGCCGCCGACGATGATGAGCAGGCAGACGAAGAGGAAATTGATTCCGGCGCGCTGGAATTTCGGTTCGACACCCGACACCGCCGGGGCGATAAACAGCCCCGTCGCAAGCCAGGCGGTGGCGATCCAGAAGATGCCGAGCTGGGTGTGCCAGGTGCGGGTGACCGCGTACGGCAGCCATTTGGAGAGGGGGATGCCGTAGAATCCGGCCCCTTCCACGCCGTAGTGGGCGGTGATTGCCCCCATCGACACCTGCACGACCAGGAGCCCGATGACGACCCAGAAGAACTTAAGGGTCGCTTTCATCGATGGGGTCGGCTCCAGACCGAGAAGCGGGTCGCTGTCGGGCAGTTTGATCTCTTCCGGTTCTTTGTGTTTTAG
>CAYPYM010000470.1:0-3313 GCA_964414435.1 uncultured Ignavibacteriales bacterium
TGCGGGTCGTAGCTGTGCCCGCGGGCCTCAATCGCCTTGACGATCAACTCGGCCAGGACAATCTTCACCGAATCAGGAAGATCCTTCGTACCGGACTCGATCTCACTTCGAATATCGGGCCACTCCGCCTTATTGCCGAACGTGTAGAATTCGATATCACGATCGGCAAGCCGGTACAGTCGCCGCACCGCCTCAACCAGCGGCTCGGGACCGTCCGGCGCCGGAATCAGGTTGGCCGAATAAGCGCGGAATCCGCCCAGCCTGCGATCAACCCCGAGATTGTAAACGAGCTTATAGAGGCCGTCATCGGCCGAGTCGGCGTAGGCCGTGTCGAGATACAGCTCGACCGTGTTCGCCATCACCTTGCTGTAATCGATAAGTTTGAGCGGCTCGGCGAAAAGGGCGTCGAATGACCCGAGCCGATACGGAATGTCCAGCGGGAAACGGTTCCAGTAGCCGGTCGGGTGGTAACCGAGATCGGCCCGCGTGAATCCGACCGTGTCGAGAATCTCTCCCAGCACGTCGGTCGGCGGCTGCGCGGCAACCGGAAGAGCCAGTGCCGCCACCGTGAGGAAAATTATGACAAATCTCATTGTAATTTGACCCCGATCCTGTTTTCTTGCTACCTGTAATGTAGCACAAAATCGGTGCTTTTCACAGCGCAAAACTATACGATCAAGGAGGAGCGTTTGAAATTCCTGGCACTGAGCCTGGCCCTGCTTCTGGCCGTCACCGGATGCGTCAAAGAGGCCGACCGCAAGTTCGGCAAGAAAACCGAGCTGACCGGCGAGGACGCCACGATTGACACCAACGCCGTCTACGCCACCCATTTCAAGGGCGAGACCCACCTGGCCAATATCCGGCAACTCACTTTCGGCGGCCAGAACGCCGAGGCGTATTTCAATTACGACGGTACCCAGCTCATCTTCCAATCGACCCGCGACTCGCTCCGGTGCGACGCCATCTTCCGGATGAACGCCGACGGTACCGATGTCCGCATGGTGTCGTCGGGTAAAGGGGTCACGACCTGCTCGTTCATCTCCCCTGACGGTTCCAATATCATCTACGCCTCGACCTATCTCGGCGGCGACTTCTGCCCGCCCAAACCGGACATGTCGCAGGGGTACGTCTGGGCGCTCTACAAGAGCTACGACATCTTCAAGGCCGATCCCGATGGTTCCAACCTCGTCCGCCTCACCGACACCCCCGGCTACGACGCCGAGTGCGTCTATTCCCCGCAGGGCGACAAGATTCTCTTTACGTCGGTGCGCTCGGGTGATCTCGAGGTCTACATGATGGACCCCGACGGTTCCCATGTCGAGCAGCTCACCGATAAGCCCGGCTACGACGGCGGCGCCTTCTTCTCTCTCGACGGCAAGTGGATCTGCTGGCGGGCGTCGCGGCCCACCGGCGAGGCGTTGATCGACTACAAGAACCTGCTCGAAAAAGGCCTCATCCGCCCGAGCCAGCTGGAAATCTACGTGATGAACCTGAAAGACCGTCAGCCGATCCAGCTCACCAGCAACGGCGCGGCGAATTTCGGACCGTATTTCCATCCCGACGGCAAGCGGGTGATTTTCGCTTCCAACATGGATGACCCGACCGGCCGCAATTTCGATCTGTACATGGTCGATATCGCGACCAAAAAGATCGAGCGGATCACCTACAACGACAGCTTCGACGGTTTCCCGATGTTCACTCACGACGGATCGAAGCTGGTGTTCTGTTCCAACCGCGACGGCTCCGTGCCGCACGAGACGAACGTCTTCATCGCCGACTGGATCGACTGACCCGCGCAGGGAACGTCGCCCCGCCCGGACAGCCACATCGGCCCGCTGCCGACCCGGTGTTGAGAAGTCGCTGTCCACAGAAAAGGCATGACAAAGGGCTGCTCGATATCACTCGAGCAGCCCTTTACCGTCAGGAAATTTCCTTATTCCCCGAGAAAACCTTGAAGGGCGTCATTCCCGCGAAAGCGGAAATCCACGACAACCGCCCTCCTCACGCCCCCGCCGGGTCCTCCACCTCGACCTGCCGCAGCATCCGCTCCGTCTCGGCCTCGATCAGCTTTTCCCGACGGCGCTGCCGCGGCGATCGCCTCGGCCGATGTTCCCGCTCACTGTTGTGTCTGGTTTGTTTTCCCCGCGTTGGTTTCTGACGGCGGCTCGATTTGCCGCGCCGTGATGTACCCGAAGCAGCTTCACTGCGCTTCCACTGATCGCGCATAGATTCCTCCACTGACGCTCATGCTCTATGATGATGGTCATTCATTGTGTCGGCAATGGTCCCCCCGATTCTTGACCAAAACCTGGAGAGCGTCGATTGACCCCTCGCCGCAGGGCGTTGCACCTCTGCAGCCGCTTACACATATCGATACGCAACCGGCCCACCGTGCAGTCTCTTTCGCATGCGAAAACAGGCCTTTTTCGGCTGTGCAGTTTCTGCACAGGCGTTCATAACTGATTACGTCAACGAGCGTTAATGGAGGGGAGTCGCTTTACCGGACTGTTCCGCTCCCAAACGGCACGCCGCCTGCTCAATAGGGTCCCAGATGGATTCGCAAGAGGAGGCAGCATGCTAGACAATCGTTACTACCGTGGCTTTTCGAACGAACGACTGACCAAGACCCAGGAACCGAGAGTCCGCAAGGACGACAACGGTTTCTTCCTCCTCTCCCTGTCGGAGAATACCAAGGTCTATTTCGAAGATTACTATCGTTTTCTCGAAGCTACCTATGAGAAGGCGAAAGCGGAGCGCACCCGGCTCAACGAGAAGGTCTTCACGACACCGGCCGCGCACACCGAGTCGCTCGCCTATTTCCGCGCCCGCGGCGTGATTGTCGATCTGCTCATGCGCACGATTATCCGCTTCTATACCGACGGCGCCAATCTCGGCGTGGTCATGAGCCCGTGGTGTTTCGGCACCGTCATGCTGGAGAAGATTGAAGTCTACCGCGACCGGATCGCCCGCGGCGAGGTCGAGGACCCCAATATCCCCGACTACCCCTATTACACGATCCGCTATATCGACGAGATCTACAAACCCACCATGCTCGAGCTGTTCGATTTCCCGGAGAAGGCGTTCCAGATGCGCTGGCAGTACTCGGAGCTGCTCAAGCGCTATTCCAAGATCCTCTCCGATATCACCACCTCGCTCAACTCGGTGCTCGGCACGATCAAGAATTACGGTTCTTAAGCAGAACCCGTTTTTCTCATGCATCCCTCCGACGGTGCCCCTCCGGCGGTTTGCCGGAGGGACTTTTTTTAACATTCGCCGACACTCTGCCGCTATAGCTTAGAAAGCAGCCGTTTCG
>CAYPYM010000471.1:0-3311 GCA_964414435.1 uncultured Ignavibacteriales bacterium
CGAGTTTTCTCATGCGAGGCATCCCTCTCTGGATACGTGAGGTGAATTGTTCTGTCATCGTCGTTACAGTTCCCATTTCACCCCGGCGAAGACCTGGAAACCGGGCCAGTAGCCGTAGGTGACGTTGGTTTCATCGAGCAGATTCTCAAGCCGGACAAAGGTCTCCCAGTTGCCGGGGAACCGTTTGAAGACATTCAGGTTGAGCACGGTCTGGTGCGGCGCGATATCGGCGTAGTCGCCGGTCGCCTGCGACTCATTGCCGCCGGTGTTCGAGCGCGCCCGCCAGAGCTTGTTTGACTTGTAATCGCCCCAGAAGGAGGCGCCGAGGCCGTAGCGCTCGTAATAACCGGTCAGGAACAGCTTGATCGAATGATCGGGGCGATTGATCAGCTTCTCACCGGTGGTCAAATCACGCGAGTAGAGATAGTTGTACGAGAACGACACGTCGACCGCCGGGCTGAGCCGCACCCGCGACTCCCATTCGATCCCCTGCGTGATTGCCTTCTCGACATTCTTGTAGACATACCGGCCGCGCCAGTAGCCGCCGTTGAAATCGAGCAACGTGAAATCGATCATGTTGTCGAGGTGGTTGTAGTAGTACGTGATCCGATGCATACCGACCGATCCGTAGGAAAACTCGGCCGAGACCGAGCTGTTGATCGATGTCTCCGGGCGGAGGTCGGTGCCGAGAATATCGCCGCCGTAGACGATATAGCCCGCCGCAGTGTGGTCGAAGATGAAATACTGTTCCTTGATCGACGGCGCCCGGAAGCCGCGGCCCACAAAGCCCCGGAACTTCAGCCGCTCACTCGGGGCGTACATAATGTTGAACGACGGGTTCACGTGATCGCCAAACGAACTGTGATGTTCGTAGCGGACTCCGGGGAGGAACGTCAGGTGGCGGATGGGCGCGTATTCATACTGAAGGTACGCCGCCGTTGAGCGCTCCGACTGCTTCCCGCCGATCACCTCCTGTGAATTCAGGTCCTGGTAGTTGTAGTCGATGCCGTAGGTTGCTACGTGGTTTTCGCCGATCACGTAGTTGGAGGCGTACGAGACCTCGTAGTAACCGTCCTCCGTATTCGACGTATCAATCCAGTACCCCGCCCCGTACTTGTCGAAATTGTGATCGTAGTAGGTGCCGAACAGGCGAAACTTCATCGAGTACTTGTCGCCCGAGAGGTAATCGAGCGACAGCGAGCCCTCGTAGCGATTGTTCATCTCGCTGTCATTGTAGACATAGGTGGTATCCTGGATCTCGCTCAGCGCCTTGACCTCCGATTCGATCCAGTTGCGCTTTTCGTGCATGAACCGGGCGGCGCCGTTGACACTCCACGTGTCGGTCAGATGCGTCCGGGTGCCGCCGTTCAGGTTGAGCCGCTTGATCTGGTCCTGGCCGTTGGTATGGGGGGTTGATTTGTCGAGATCGAAGCCGTCGGTGGCGTAATACCTCCCGCCCAGCGTGAATGAAGTGCGGCCCTTGCCGAACTCGATCTCGCCCGAGGGATTGTAAGTCGCGTAGGAACCGTAGTCGACATAGAGATTCCCCTTGAGCTTCTCGGCCTCCGGCTTCCTCGTGATGATGTTGATCACCCCGCCGATCGCATCGGAGCCGTACAGGGTGGAGCCGGTTCCCTCCACAATCTCGATCTTCTCGACATTGGCGAGCGAATACTGCCCCAGGTCGATCGCCCCGCGCACCCGGCCGACCGACCGCTCACCGTCGATCAGGACCAGCACCCGGTCACCTTCGAACCCGCGAATCTGCGCCGATGATCCGGCGAGATCCCCCTGGTTGACCGTCACGCCGATCGCCGAGATCAACGCTTCGTCAACCGTGCGAGCGCCGGTGCGCTGGAAATCACGGTTGGTGATCACCTCGGTCTGCACCGGAACATTTTTCAGCAAATGAGGCGAGCGGGTTCCGGTCGTCACGATATCGTTGAGCACCCACGGCGACGGTTGCAAGCGAACCTCGAGATCGTTGCCGCCCGGCAGCGTGACCGTGATCGTATCGGAACGATCGTAGGCGATATGGGTGGCGAGAATATGATAGGTGCCGGCCGGGAGATTCTTCAGGCTGTAGCCGCCGTGCTTGTCGGACTTGACCGCCTGACCGGTCTCGATCACCCGAACCGTAACATCGCCGATCGGCTTGCCGGTCTCGGAATCGACCACGCGGCCGTCGAGGCGCTCCGCCCACACGGCGCCGGCGGCTACTATCAGAAGATTACATATTAAGAACAGGGCGTTAATCAGTCGCTTCATTAATTCCTCGTGGAGTTGTTTCTGCGTCCTATCTATCGGACAAAACAGGATAAAATGTGTCATAACAGTGTCATATCTGGGGCCCCGTCGACAAATTTCGTGGCCGACAGTTATTCATTGCTGCGCAGCCGATTACGGCGGCGTCTGACCCTCGGAGACGGTGCCGAAAAAAGACCCCGGAAACGTCTTTGCCGCGCTCCGACGACCCCGTAAAAAAGACAGGATCGACCTATTATTCCAATTGACAACAGTGCCGCCCCCGTATTAATTCCCGACTGCGCTTCCTTCAAACCACTTTGTAAAGGGATCAGATTATGCGTATGCGTCGTGCCGCTCAGGTGTTTACCCTGGTCGGCTTATGTGCGGCGTTCGCCGCCCCCGCCCTGGTGTATTCCGGGGACCAGCCCTCCGACGATCAGGTCGCACGGGGCAAATATCTTGTCACGCTGGGCGGCTGCAATGATTGTCACAGCCCGAAGAAAATGACTGACAAGGGGCCGGCCTTCGATGAAACCCGCCTGCTGTCCGGTCAGCCGGCCGATGAGCCGATTCCGGCGGTGGCCGATGGCGCCATCAATCCGGCCGGATGGATGGCGATGTGCAATGCCAATATGACCGCGTGGGCCGGTCCGTGGGGGGTCAGCTTCGCCTCCAATCTCACCCCGGACAAGCAGACCGGGCTGGGCGAATGGACTGCGGAGCAGTTCATCAAGGCGCTTCGCACCGGCAAGCACCGCGGGTTCGGACAGCCGATCCTGCCCCCCATGCCGTGGCAGACGATCGGGATGGCGACCGACGAAGATCTCACCGCGATCTTCGCCTATTTGCAGTCGCTTCCGGCCGTTTCCAACAAGGTCCCGAATCCGATTCCGCCGGCCGCCGGCAAATAGCACACCCTGCGGGTGATGTGCCCGCTGTGGTGGATCGACAGTTCCTAGAACAAAAAGAACCGACAGACTCTTGGTCTGTCGGTTTGTTTTTTGGCTTGTTTCGGTATGAAATAGGGCTACCAGGCCGCGATGATTAGGCCGGCGATCTTCTGG
>CAYPYM010000472.1:0-397 GCA_964414435.1 uncultured Ignavibacteriales bacterium
CAGGACGTCATCTTCCAGATGGGTATAAACAGCGGCTTGTACGGCAGCAACGACGAATTCTACGCCCGGCAATACAACGATGGCGTGTATCCCTGCTCGCCGGCGGACTCGGTCGAGATGGTCAAGTTCAACGTCAAGCCGGCCAACGGCTTTTACGATGCGACGAGCTACAGTGATCGGAAGATCAACCTGAGTCTTCAGGCGGAGACGTCCAACCACCTCATCACCACGCACGTTGTAGAGGACGTCACGAACACCGCCTACACAATCACCGGCGGACATGTAGCGTTCTTCAACGGCGGCCCGGAGGTGCCGGTGGTCGAATGTACCATGTCCAGCCATACGACCGGTGCCGCTCGTGTCAGCAGTTACCTCCGGATTCGGAACAACTTCCCGC
>CAYPYM010000472.1:407-3311 GCA_964414435.1 uncultured Ignavibacteriales bacterium
GCTGGGGCTGACCTGCGTGAAGCCGCTGACCACCGGCGGTTCGGTCACCGACAACGGCGATGGCAGTTGGACGGTCGTTATCGACGATGCCGCCGCGCTGGCACCCGGGGGGGACGACTATAAGAACCTTGGTATCTGTTACTACGAGCCGATCAATTGCACCGCAGGATGCAACCAGCTCACCGGTTCCGCCACCGTGAGCATAAACAGCATCGAGTACACCGGCGACTACACCTATAAGTCGTTCATCGGTTATGGTGCAATCTCGGCCAACTGCTGTGGAGCCATCACTGTCGATCCGTGCAACAACAACGGCTTCGACCTGAAGGTGGAGACGGGCGCCGGCGATAATCTGTTGCCGGATCACTTTGCGCTCAATCAGAACCACCCGAACCCGTTCAATCCGACCACCGTCATTTCGTACGATGTGCCGACCACGAGCCACGTGCGCCTGACGATCTACAACGTGCTCGGCCAGCAGGTCGATGTTCTGGTCGACCGCGATATGGCGCCGGGTCGTTATGATGTCGAGTGGGATGCGTCGCGTCTGGCAAGCGGCGTCTATCTCTACCGGATGGAGGCCGGCAACTTTGTCGAAACGAAGAAGATGCTGTTGATGAAGTAGTGCTTTCTCCTGTCTGTCCGGCAGATGAGGACATCTGCCGCCCGGGCAGCAAACGAAAAGGGCCGCCGGTGAATGCCGGCGGCCCGTCTATATCTGTTACTGTCTGCCTGACAGCCTCAGAGCGTCACGTCCCCATCTCCCAGCTCGCCAGATACTTCTTCTGCTCGGCCGTGAGCTTGTCGATCGAGATGCCCATCGACTTGAGCTTGAGCGCCGCAATCTGGGCGTCGATCTTCTCCGGCACCGTGTAGACTGTCCGTTCGAGCTTCTCGTAGTTGCGCACCACCCATTCGGCCGAGAGGGCCTGATTTGCGAACGACATGTCCATCACCATCGCCGGGTGGCCTTCAGCCGCCGACAGATTGATCAGGCGTCCCTCGCCCAGAATGAAGATCCGCTTCCCGCCAAGGATGTACTCCTCGACATTGGGCCGCACGAGGCGCCGCTTGCGGGTTGCCTTGCCGAGTGAGTCAAGATCGATCTCGACGTTGAAGTGTCCCGAGTTGCAGACGATCGCGCCGTCCTTCATCTTCTTGAAATGTTCCAGTCGGACCACGTGGATATCGCCGGTCACGGTGATGAACAGATCGCCGATCGACGCCGCCTTCGCCATCGGCATCACCTGGAATCCGTCCATGGCCGCTTCGATCCCCTTGACCGGGTCGACCTCGGTGACGATCACGTTTGCGCCCATGCCTTTGGCGCGGACCGCGAGACCGCGTCCGCACCAGCCGTAGCCGGCGATTACGACAGTCGAGCCGGCGATGAGCATGTTGGTGGCGCGCAGGATACCGTCGAGAGTCGACTGGCCCGTGCCGTAGCGGTTATCGAAAAAGTGTTTGGTCTTGGAGTCGTTCACGGCTATCACCGGGAACAGCAGAGCGCCGTCGGCTGCCATCGCCTTGAGCCGGATCACGCCGGTGGTCGTTTCCTCGGTGCCGGCGTAGACGTGCTCGACCAGTTCCTGGCGCTGGCTGTGCAGGGTCGATACGAGATCGGCGCCGTCATCCATGGTGATCTGCGGATGGAAGTCGAGCGCCTGGTGGATGTGCTTGTAGTAGGTCTTGGTGTCTTCGCCGTGGATGGCGAAGACCGAGACGCCGTATTCCTTCACCAGCGCCGCGGCGGTGGCATCCTGGGTGGACAGCGGGTTGGAGGCGCACAGGGCGACATTGGCGCCGCCCGCCTTCAGGGTGCGGGCGAGATTGGCGGTTTCGGTCGTCACGTGCAGACAGCACGCCATGTTGATCCCCCGCAGCGGCTTTTCCTTCCGGAACCGCTGGCGGATCAGCCGCAGCACCGGCATGTTTCGTTCGGCCCATTCGATTTTGTCTTTTCCCTCGCGGGCCAGCTTGGGATTACGGATATGCGATTTTACAGTCATCGGTTAAGCGTCCTTTGCAAGAATCTTGGCCTTGTCGGTTTTCTCCCAGGTGAAGTCTTTCTCTTCGCGCCCGAAATGCCCGTACGCGGCGGTCTTCGAGAAGATCGGCCGGCGCAGGTTGAGCGATTCAATAATGCCCCGCGGAGTCAGGTCAAAATGCTTGCGAATGAGCTGAGCGATGCGCTTTTCGGGGACTTTGGAGGTTTCATCGGTAAACACCATCAGCGATACCGGCTTCGCCACACCGATCGCATACGCGAGCTGGAGCGTGCACTTGTCGGCAAGGCCGGAGGCGACGACGTTTTTCGCGATGTGGCGCGCCATGTAGCAGGCGGATCGGTCGACCTTGGTCGGATCCTTGCCCGAGAAGGCGCCGCCGCCGTGGGCCGCCATGCCGCCGTAGGTATCGACGATGATCTTCCGGCCGGTCATGCCGGTGTCGGAGCGCGGACCACCGACCACGAACTTTCCGGTCGGATTAACGTGGTACTTGGTTTTCTTGTCGACCATATCCTTCGGCAGGATCGGCAGCACGATCTTTTCGATCAGTTCCTCGCGCGCCGCCTGCGTTATCTTCTTACCGGTCTTATCGAGAATCGAGGTGTCATGCTGGGTCGAGAGAACCACCGTGTCGACCCGTTTCGGAATGCCGTTTTCGTACTCGATCGTCACCTGCGACTTGCCGTCGGGCCCGAGATAGTTCAGTATCTTCTCCTTGCGCGCTTTCGCGAGCTGCTGACACAGACGGTGGGCGAGCATGATCGGCATCGGCATGAGTTCTTTCGTCTCGCGGCAGGCGTAGCCGGCCATGAGTCCCTGGTCCCCCGCGCCGCCGGTGTTCACGCCCTGAGCGATATCGGGCGACTGCTGGCCGATCGCGTTGAGGATGGCGCAG
>CAYPYM010000473.1:0-2594 GCA_964414435.1 uncultured Ignavibacteriales bacterium
CCAGATGCCGATCAGGAAGTACATCGGGATCAGCATCATCTCCCAGAAGAAATAGAACAGGAAAAGATCGAGCGCGACAAACACGCCGATGACGCCGCCGAGTATCCAGAGCAGATTGAAATAGTAGAACGGGATGCGTTCGGTGATTCCCCGCCACGAGGCGAGCACCGCGACGACCCCGAGAAACGCGGTCAGCACGACCATGAGCAGGCTGAGACCGTCCAGCCCCAGAATAATCCCGATCCCGAGCTGCGGAATCCAGTTGGCGTGGAACTGCAGCAGCCAGTCGCCCTGAATCGGGTAGGCCGTATGACCGCCGGTATCGATCCAGATAAACAGGGTCAGGGCCAGTTCGACCAGCATGACCAGCAGCGCGGTCCACTTCGCGCCGCGCGGCGAGGTCTGTCCTATCCACCCGGCGAGAATCCCACCGAGAATTGGCAAGGCTATGAGATAAACCAGAATCATGCGAACACCACGATGGCTATGGTTACGATGGCCCCGAGGGCGATCCCGGCGGCATACCCGCGGACCCGGCCGGTCTGCGACAGGCTCAGGGCGAAATTGACCCAGCGGCTGATCGCTGCAACCGCGCTGTAGATCAGATCGATTGCGTCGTTGCGATTAACCCGCGCGAACCAGTAGTAGGGCCGGACAAGAAGCGTGTTGTAAAGCGTGTCGAAACCCCAGCCGCCGAACCAGAACCGCTTGAGCCATTGCCCCGCCGCCGTATCGGTCACGCTCGCCACGTCCGTCGGCCGCTGCAGGTAGAACCGGTATGCGAGATACAATCCAAAGAGACCGGTGAGGGATGCGATTATCTGGAACAGCAGTTCCGATCCGGCTTCGGCCGACGCGATCGACGGCACCGGCAGGGCGGTCTGGAGGAAATCGGACAGCGGCGTGAAGTGGCCCATCGTGTCGGGCAGATCGACAAACCCGCCGATTGTCGCCAGCGCCGCCAGCACCACCAGCGGGAGTTTCATGCGAATTCCGGGCCGCTGCTCGACTTCCATTTTGGCCTCGCCGAAGAATGTTACGAAGACCATGCGGAAAGTGTAGATCGCCGTCAGGAAGGCGCCGAACAGGCCGGCGGCCCAGAGCCAGGGGCTGCCGATACTCGAACTCCAGGCGTACCAGAGAATCATGTCTTTACTGTAGAATCCCGACGTAACCAGCGGCAGGGCGGCCAGCGACGAGCCGGCGATCAGAAAGGTCCAGAAGGTCACCGGCAGCTTGCGCCGCATCCCCCCCATCTTGAACATGTCGTGTTCGTGATGCAGCGCCTTGATCAGCACGCCGGCGCCGAGGAACAGCAGCGCCTTGAAAAAGGCGTGGGTCATGAAGTGGAACATCGCGGCGGCGTAGGCGCCGACTCCGAGTGCGAGAAACATGTAGCCGATCTGGCTGATCGTCGAATACGCCAGCACGCGTTTGATATCGCGCTGAGTGAGAGCGCTGAATCCGGCCAGCAGGAGGGTGACGGCGCCGATGATCGCGACAATCGCCTGCACGACCGGCGCGAGATGGAACAGGGCGTTGGTTCGCGCAATGAGATAGACGCCCGCCGTGACCATCGTGGCCGCGTGAATCAGGGCGCTCACCGGCGTGGGACCGGCCATGGCGTCGGGCAGCCATGTCTGCAGCGGGAGTTGTGCCGACTTTCCCACCGCGCCGCCCAGAAGGAGAGCCGCGGTCGCAATCGCCAGCGGTGATCCGACCGGCCAGTTCCGGCTCGCGGCGGTCAGGACCTCCTGAATATTGAGCGTGTTGAAATGGTAGACCAGGAGGAACAATGCGACGGCCATGGCGGTGTCGCCGACTCGCGTCACGACAAAGGCTTTGCGCGCCGCCGAGCCGTTGGCCGGGTCGCTGTACCAGAATCCGATCAGGAAGTAGCTGCACAGCCCGACTCCCTCCCATCCGAGATAGAGGAGCAGCAGGTTGTCACCCAGGACGAGCACGAGCATCGAGCCGACAAACAGATTCATGTAGGCGAAGAAGCGGCTGAAGGCGTCGTCATCGGCCATGAATTCCGCCGAATACAGGTGGATGAGGAATCCTACCACGGTCACGACCAGCATCATGAGCAGCGCGAGGGCATCAAGGTGGAAACCGATATCGGGACTAAAACCGCTTACCTGGAACCACTGCCAAAGGATCTGATTGAACGCATACCCCGGCGGCGGGGCGGTCATGAACTCGATGCCGATGATCACCGCGATGGCCGCGGAGACGCCGATCGAACCGACTCCGACCAGCCCGGCCAGCACCCGGGGCAGACGTTTACCCAGCACCGCGAGGATCAGGAAGCCCGCGAACGGCATCGCCACCACCAGCCATAACAGATGCAGCATCATCAGCCTCTCATCTCACTCACCCGATCGATATCGAGCGTCTTGAGTTTGTGGCGCATCAGCAGCACGAGGGCCAGCCCCACGGCGACCTCCGCCGCCGCCATCGCAAGGATGAACATGAACATCACCTGTCCGTCGGGCGCCGCCCAGCGTGCCCCGGCCAGGACAAACGCGAGACCCGAGGCGTTCAGCATGATTTCGATCGAAACCAGGATGAAGAGGATGTTGCGCCGCGCC
>CAYPYM010000473.1:2604-3291 GCA_964414435.1 uncultured Ignavibacteriales bacterium
CCAGAGCGCCCGCGAGGACAGCCCGGCGCCCCCCTCGTCGGATTCCGTCGGGCGCCAGGCCTCCTTCAGCGAGGCGCCCAGGTGGCCGCGCCCCATCCACACCCCGGCCAGGACAACCGCGAGACCCGACGCGTTCAGCATGATCTCGATCGAAAGCAGCATAAACACGATATTGCGGCGCACGAGCAGGCCGACCAGTCCCAGCACGAAGAGAAAGGCCGCCAGCAGGAGTCCGTGTTCAATCGGTACCGTCACCATGGCTTACCTCCGCCCCGCCGGGATTCCGGTTTTGGAGCCGGCTACGCCCGGGGCCGACTGCGATTTCGAGGCGGTGTCGTAGCGCCGTCCGAGATGAAACGCGCCGACCAGACCGGCCAGCAGCAGCATCCCGGCCAGCTCCACACCGAGCAAATAGGTCGAAAACAGGCTCGTGCCGACCGCCTGCGGGCTGACCACGCCGCCCTCGATCGGCCTCACATATCCCGACTTCAGCATGTACAGCAATTCAATCAGCAGGATCAGGGCGAGCAGCGCCGGGCCGATATACATGCGCGGTTTGAGCCACTCGCGCTCCTGCCTTGCCGACTCCTCACCGAGATTGAGCATCATCATGACGAACACGAACAGCACCATGATCGCTCCGGCGTAGATAATCACCTCCAGCGCCGCGACAAACGGGGCCCCCAG
>CAYPYM010000474.1:0-3291 GCA_964414435.1 uncultured Ignavibacteriales bacterium
TTCTTCGTCTTTGCTACTCGGTCCCGGTGTTGTGCGTACGCGGCTCACTCGGGATAGGTGAAACTGCGGACCGCTTTGGTCAGGCGGCAGTTGGGGTCCTCCAGCAGCCGTTTCATCGCTTTGCGTTCCTGATCTTTGTACGCCTGGAGGCGCGATGAGAGCAGGTCGAAATCGACCAGATGGCCGTCGAAATCGGGACCGTCGACACACGCGAACTTGGTCTCCTCGCCGATCTTTACCCGGCAGCCGCCGCACATTCCGGTCCCGTCGATCATGAGCGGATTGAGCGAAACCCAGGTCGGTACTTCGTAGCTCCGGGTCAGGTTGGCGACAACGCGCATCATCGGCACCGGACCGATCGCCATGATCATCTTGATCGGCTTGCCGTCGTCGAGCAGCTTCTTCAGCACGTCCGAAACGAAGCCGTGATGGCCATAGGAGCCGTCGTCGGTGCAGGCGTAGAACTCGTCCGCGACCGCCTTGTGCTCATCTTCGTAGAACAGGAGATCCTTCGACCGCGAACCGACAATCGTAATCACCTTGTTGCCGGCCGCCTTGTACGCCTGGGCGATCGGGTAGACCGGCGCGATCCCGATCCCGCCGCCGACCACACAGGCCGTGCCCCAGTTGTCGACATGGGACGGAAGGCCGAGCGGGCCGACACAGTCCGAAAGTGCGCCGCCGGCCGGCACCGACGTCATCAGCGCCGAGGTCTTCCCCACCACCTGGTAGATGACGGTCAGCAGGCCGTTTTCTTTATCGAGTCCGGCGATCGACATGGGCACCCGTTCGCCCTGTTCGTTGACCCGAAGAATGACGAACTGACCGGCCTGCGCCTTGGCGACCAGGCGCGGCACTTCCACCCGCATTTTCCAGATCATGGGACTCAGTTCAACGTTGTCTATTACCCTGGGCATTATACCTCCAAGTAGTTCATCAAAATCAGGCATCAGTATACAATAATAGGAGGGAAAATCAAGTCAATTCACCCTGTTTCGGTCCTGTTATTACCCCTTAAACCCATGCCGGGCATCACAAAAAGTCTATAAAGAAGTGTACTTTGACACCCCGTCTGCGCACTTCGGCGGGCAAAAGGTGCAATCGGCATCACTCGACGACGGCGGCGACAGGGTAAAAGCGTGCAGGCCAGCCGGAATTTGTTTTCGACCGATTGGGAACCGTATTTGCATCGTCTCCTGCGGCGCCGATACGCCCCCGACCGATGTTCCGCACCGGGCCCGATGACGGAACTGGTTTGGGAACCCATGGCTGGCTACGAAATATCTGAAATTCCGCGTAATCCCTTGGAAATAAAGGGGAAAATCGCACCCAAAGGCGTCCGCGTCACTTGAGTTTTCCGGGCGTTTGACATATATTAGCTCGATTTGCGAAGACGTGCAATTGGCTACTTATAGAGGTGAACCATGGCTGATACCAAAACGATGAACAAACCGGCATTCGGATACTCCGCCTATCCGGATCAAAGCATCATTGAATTCGAGTCCACGTTCGGGGCTCATCATTACAGCCGGCAGGAACTGGTGGTACGCAAAGCCGAGGGGATCTGGCTGTATAATCAGGCAAACCAGAAATTTCTCGACTGTCTCGCCGCCTACTCGGCGGTGAACCAGGGGCACCACCACCCCCGCATCGTCAAGGCTGTCACCGACGCCGTGCAGAACGGCTATGGTTCCGTGATCTCCAATGTCGTCTACACCGACGTCCTCGGGCTGTTCCTGAAGAAGCTGGCCGAACTGGTCCCCCAGATGGGCCCGCGTTTCGGCGACAACGGCAACAAGGTAATGCCCAAGAACGGCGGCGTTGAATCAGTCGAGACGGCCATCAAGATGGCCCGGTACTACGGCTTCAAGGAGAAGCGCATCCCCGACGGCAAGCAGGAGATCATCGTCTTCAACAACAACTTCCACGGCCGCATGATCACCACCGTGTCGTTCTCGACCACGAAGTACTACAAGGAAGGCTTCGGCCCGCTCACCCCCGGTTTCGTCAGTTGTGAATTCGGCAATCTCGACGAGGTCGCGGCGGCCATCAACGAAAACACCTGCGGCATCCTGGTCGAGCCGATGCAGGGCGAGGGCGGCATGTATCGCCCGGCGGACGGCTTCCTCAAGGGTCTCCGCGAGCTGGCCGACAAGCACGACCTGCTCCTCCTGTTCGACGAGATCCAGGTCGGCCTCGGCCGGACCGGCCGGATGTTCTGTTTCGAGCATGAGAATGTCATTCCCGACGGCATCATTCTCGGCAAGGCGCTCTCGGGCGGTCTCGTTCCGCTCTCCTGCTTCGTGACCAACTCGCAGCTCATGGACATGGCCTTCCAGCCCGGTCGTGACGGCTCCACCTACGGCGGCTACCCGCTGGCCTGTGTCGCCGGTCTCGCCGCACTCGACGTGATCGTCGAAGAGCAGCTCCCGGAGAACTCGGACAAGGTCGGCACGTATCTCGCGAAGAAGATCGCGAAGATCGCGGAGCGCTCGACGCATGTCAAGGAGGTCCGGAACCGCGGCCTGTTTATCGGTGTCGAAGTGAACAACGGCGATGCCATGGGCTACTGCCGCAAGCTGCTCAATCTCGGCCTCATGGCCAACGACAGCCACGGCCACACGATCCGCGTCTCCCCGCCGCTGATTATCACCGAGAAGGAAGCGGATATCATCGCCGACGGGCTCGAGCAGGTGCTGATCGACCCCAAAATGTAACGCTGCCTCGCAGTGGATTACTTGAAGCGGCGGGTGTCTTATCCGCCGCTTTTCTTTGCAGCCCGATCGACCTTGCATCGATCGCCTTGACTGCCCCCTGAACTCCATGTATCATTGGCAAATGCCGATTCAGATACGACATCACGTCGCCACCACCGGGGAGGTTTCCATGCGACAGCTCCTGTTCACGTCGTTCCTGACCGCTATGCTTCTTTCATTCGCCGAGCCGGCGTTCAGCCAGGACAATTCCGGGTCCGCCCCCGACTCAGGTTACAACAGCGTGGTCGTCCTGACCTCCGGCGGCAAGCTCACCGGGCGTATTATCGAGGACATCCCGGGTGACAGGCTGGTATTGGAACGCCGCGACGGCGAGCAGTTCAAAATTCCCTATGACAAGATCGTGGTCGTTTCCCGCAACGGTGAGCTGTCGGAACAGCGCCTCAAGCAGATTCGCGCCTCGGTGGATGTGCTGACGATGACCGCAACGCCGATACCGCGGACCCTGCACATGGCGCTTTCGGGAATCCGGGATATCAGTATCATCACGACCCCCCCGGCGAATCGCCACCCCATC
>CAYPYM010000475.1:0-3284 GCA_964414435.1 uncultured Ignavibacteriales bacterium
TTGCGGCCGATGTGCGGATCGGGCGAGGCCGGTCCGCCGGAGGCCGAGGCGCCGCTGAACCTGACTGTCACTTCCACCGAGTCGTAGACCGAGCCACCGGAAACGGGATATACCCGAAGGGCGGCAATTCGACGGCCGCGGATCGTGATCGGGTCGGCCATCTCGGCCAGCGAGTGGGAGACGGCCGAGAGATTCGTCAGACCGTCGCGTGTCGCCCAAAGCGGTGAGGCGCTGATTCCGCGGGCCGACACCACCGCCGCAGTGGCATTGGCCGGCACACCGATCTGGACGGTCTCGAACAGACTCGGGAGTGAGTCGGCGTCTTGACCGTGATCAAGTGTGAGCGGGTCGATCTTCAGCACGAAATGAAACGTCGATTCATCAGACTGGAGAATCGTGAGATCGCTGCCCCGGGCGGATAACGGGAGAACGAGGAGCAGAGACAGGGCAAACGTGCGGATCGATTTACACAGCAAGTTGTCCATAAAAAACCGGGTGCATAACCCGGCCCTGGAACCGAGCAAACGACAGACTACGGTAATAGGGCCTTAGCCTTCAAGCAATCCTTTGAATTGTAGTGAACTAAAACCTAGGTAGCCGTAGTGCTATAGTCGTTCCTCCATTACTGTATAAATCATTTAAGGATAGAAAGTTCCCTACAGAATGTCAAGTTGGAATCCGGTTAATCACAGCGGATACTTACGCAATTTATCGGCCGTTTTTGCGCCGGCTTTGCCGAAAACGGGTAACTTCTTCACAAAAAAGAAGATATCTCCCGTCCGGCAGTCCCCCGCGACTCTCAACTCAGGGGCTAAAACTGCCTAAACCCTGAAATATTTTTCACACAATCCGCCAAAATCCGCGCCGGGCGGGCCGTTTCAGCGGTACCGGCGCAGTTCTCGCTCCAATTCGGAGCTCAGACCGCGCATTGAGGACTGGGCCTGAGCGTTGCGCTCTTCGTAGGTTTCTACATCCGACTGGGGGTAAAAGACCCCCGAATATGCTTCATAGTAGCCATCGACCATCTTGCCGTACAGGTCGATTACCGACTGGTCGAATCGGCTGGAATCGCGGACCCACTCCCAGCCGTACTCCATGTTGTCCTCCCAGGCCTTGAGTACCGGTTTCTGGGGGGCGATGGTGTTGTCGAGCACCTGCTGCATCTCATCGGCTGCAATAACCTGACCTCTCCCCTGATTTCCTTTGCGCCATTCCGAGGCAAACTGGGCGGCCAGGGCAAAGAGCCGCTCCGAGGTCGAGTCGATGTGGGTCTTGAGCAGGTCGGCTTTGGTGATGTCCGAAGCGAGCGAAAAATCGTGGGCCCAGGTCGCCTTAGAGTCGCGCGCCTGCCGCTCCGAAACGGCCGTGCGCTCCTCCGGGGTGTTGCCGCTTTCGATGTGTATCGAGCTGCACCCGATTATCACTGCAAGCAGGGCGACCGCGAGGCCGCCCGCTGTCATTGTTCGCAAGCGCATGCAGCTCCCTTTCAGGTGGTCACCTGCTGCGGCGAAGCGACTTCGAGATCGCAGGTGAAGTGCCGAAGCAGAGCCGGCTCACGAACCACCTTGAGCCCGGGGATCTGGTCTTTCCGATGGACGATCCGGGCGGCGACATCGGCAATGTAGTCGTAGTGGGTGTTGGTATAGACCCGCCGCGGCATGGCCATCCGCACCAGTTCCTTCGGTGCCGCCACCATCTTCCCCGTCTCGGGGTCCTTCTCGCCGAACATGAGGCTGCCGATCTCGACAACCCGCACGCCGCCCTCGCGATAGAACTCAACCGCGAGCGCCTGGCCGGGGAACTGCTCCGGCGGGATATGCGGCAGTAACTGGCCGGCGTCGATGAAGACGGCGTGCCCGCCGGTCGGCTCGACAATCGGCATGCCGGCGCGCTTGATCTCGCGCCCGAAATAGGCCACCTGGCTCACCCGGAAATCGAGATAATCGAATTCCATGACTTCTTCGAGTCCGACCGACAGCACCTCGAGATCGCGCCCCGCCAGGCCGCCGTAGGTCGGGAAACCCTCGACAATGATCATCAGCTCGGTGATTCGGCGATACAGATCCTCGTCGTCGAGCGTAATGAACCCGCCGATATTGGCGAGCGCGTCCTTCTTGGCTGACATGAGGGCGCCGTCGCAGTAGCTGAACATCTCCGCGACGATCTCACGGATCGGGCGGCCGCCGTAGCCGGCCTCGTCACGTTTGATGAAGTAGGCATTTTCGGCGAAGCGGGCGCAGTCAAAATAGAACGGCAGCGAGTGCCGCTTGCAGACCTCTGACGTCGCCCGGATGTTCGCCATCGATACCGGCTGCCCCCCGACCGAGTTGTTGGTCACGGTCATCATGACCATCGTGATGTTCTCGGCGCCTTTCTCCCGGATGAACTCCTCGAGGCGCGCGACATCCATATTGCCCTTAAACGGCGCCGGCTCGTCGGCGGTCGACTCGCGGCACGGCAGGTCGATCGGGATTGCCCCTTTGTGAATCGTATTCGCGCGGGTCGTGTCGAAGTGGGTGTTGTTGACGATGTACTTCCTCTTCTGCGCGACCGTGCTGAACATGAGGTTCTCGGCCGAGCGGCCCTGGTGGCAGGGGATAACGAAGCGCTTGCCGAAAATCTCGCGCACGGTGCGCTCAAACCGGCGGAACGAGGTCGCCCCGGCGTAGGACTCGTCGCCCATCATGAGCGCGGCCCACTGACGGTTCGACATCGCCGAGGTGCCCGAGTCGGTGAGCAGATCAATATAGATATCGACCGCATCGATCTTGAAAATATTGTAGTGGGCCTCGACTATGCGCTGCTCTCTCTCGGGACGGCTAAGAATCTTCACCGGCTCGACCGACTTGATTCGGAACGTATTGGGTCAAGAAACGTAGTCTATCTTCGCATATCATCTTGGCAGCCTGTTTCCTTTGTGTCTCAATGGCCATCCGTTAAAAAAATCGCTCTGAATCAGGATGATACTCAAAAACAAAAGGGTCCACACCAAGGGTGTATCGCCGGGCTGGGCAAAGCCTTCCACCTTGCCTAGGAAAAAGGTGGCCAGAGGGGAATAGAAAAACCAGTAAATAAGCAAACCTAATACCACCACGATGACGCTTCGGATGAAACAGCGCCCCCAAATACTCTCTATGTGCGGGAAATTGTTTAAATAGTTTTTCCAGATAAAGGCCGCCAGGATAAAAAAGCCGGCGACCTCGGCGCTATGGATGTAACGCCAGTCAGGGCCGTCGGTGTATTGTCCGCCCACAAAGGGTTCATCCCAGATGTAGGTAAAAATC
>CAYPYM010000476.1:0-3283 GCA_964414435.1 uncultured Ignavibacteriales bacterium
TTCGCCGATGGGATGGTCGGCCGAGTCCTTTTTCTTGCCGTTGCCGTTCTTGAGGCCGCGCTTAAGGCCGAGCTTGCGCAACAGTCCACCGTGGGCGTGGTCATCGGCGATCGCAACCATTGCATCGGCGATATGGTCAACATCGAGCCCGACCTCCTTGAGCAGGTCGCTCCGCTCGCCCTGGGTAACGAAATGATCCGGGATGCCGAGCGATTTGAAGCGCCCCTCGAAACCGTACTCGAGTAAGTACCGGCCGATTCCTTCGCCGAACCCGCCGATAAGCTGGCTCTCCTCGATCGTGATGATGGCGTGGGCGTTTTCGATGACCTCAAGCAGGATCGTGCGGTCCCACGGCTTGACGAAACGGGCGTTGACGATACAGAGCCGGTCGGCGATGTCATCGGGAAGCTGCTGCGCCGCTTTCTGCGCCTGCGCGACCATGGTGCCGACCGCGAGGACGACAAGGTCGTTCAGCGGCGTGAGATATTCCCACGTGCCCCATTCGATCGGGTCGATTTCGGCACGCATCTCGACCGGCACGGCGGCGCGGGGATAGCGAATCGCGACCGGGCCGTCGAGTTTATGGTCGATCGTGTGGTGCAGCATCGAGCGCAGTTCGTTGCCGTCCTTGGGGGCGGCAACACTTACGTTGGGAATGGACTGCAGGTACGAAAGGTCGAAGACGCCGTGGTGGGTCGGGCCGTCGTTGCCGACCAAACCGGCGCGGTCGAGGCACATCACAACCGGGAGGTTCTGCAGGGCGATATCGTGAATGATCTGGTCGTAGGTGCGCTGCAGGAAAGTCGAGTAGATCGTCAGGTACGGGATGACGCCGTCGGCGGCCATGCCGGCTGCGAAGGTGCCGGCGTGTTCCTCGGCGATGCCGACATCAAAAAATCGATCGGGGAACTTGTCGGCGAACTTGACCAGTCCCGTGCCGGCCGCCATGGCGGCGGTGATGGCGATCACCTTTTCGTTTTTCTCGGCCAGCTCGACCATGACGTCGCCGAAGACGTTGGTGTAGGCCGGGAGCGACGGCGGCTTGGGGGCCGCTTCGCCGGTGATCTTGTCGAACTTGCCGACGCCGTGGAATTTCGACGGGTTGCCCTCGGCCGGGTTGAAGCCCTTCCCCTTCTTGGTCACGATGTGCAGAAGGAGCGGCCCCTTGATACTGTGCAGGTCCTTGAGCGTTTTGATAAGCTGGCCGACATCGTGACCATCGATCGGGCCGAAATACCGGAAGCCGAGCTTCTCGAACAGCATGCCGGGAGTGAGAAAACCGAGCACGGAATCCTCGAGCCGGGCGATGGTGGTACGGATCTGCTCGCGACGTTTGAAGCGGCCGGTCAGCTCCCAGATTTCGTTGCGGAGCTTGTTGAATTTTTCGTCGGCCATGATGCCGGTCAAATAGCGCGACATGGCGCCGACGTTTTTCGAGATCGACCAGGTGTTGTCGTTGAGAATGACGAGCAGGTCTTTCTTGAGGGAGCCGGCGTTGTTGAGGCCCTCGTAGGCGAGGCCGCCGGTCATGGCGCCGTCGCCGATGATCGCGACCACCTTGCGGTCTTCGCCGAGCGCATCGCGGGCGGCGGCGAAACCGAGCGCGGCCGAGATCGAGGTGGAGGCATGACCGGCGCCGAAATGATCGTAGGGGGATTCGTCGCGTTTGGCGAAACCGGCCAGGCCGTGGTATTGCCGGAGCGTTTCCATCCGCTCGCGGCGGCCGGTGAGCATCTTGTGCGTGTAGGTCTGATTGGACACGTCCCAGACAAGCCGGTCGTGCGGCAGGGTCAGCACGTAGTGAAGCGCCAGCGTCAGTTCGACCGAGCCGAGATTGGTCGCGAGATGGCCGCCGGTCTTCGAGACCGCGGAGACGATCTCCTGGCGGATTTCCTCGGCCAGTTCCCGCAATTCTTCGACGGAAAGCTTCTTGACATCTTCGGGGGAACTGATATTCGGCAGATACTTCATACGCTTCCTATACGTGATTCCTCAGCGGTTCCGTTGACCGATGTAAACGGCCAGATCGCGGAGCGGATTGTCGCCGAAATTGTCGAACACCGCGATCGCCTCTTCGATCAGGCGGGCGGCGTCGGTGCGCGCCTGGGTCATTCCGACTACCCCGGGGTAGGTCGCCTTCTGCTTTTTGCTGTCGGAGCCGACCGTCTTGCCGAGCAGTGCCTGGTCGCCCTCGACATCGAGAATATCGTCGATAATCTGAAAGGCGAGGCCGATCTTCTCGCCGTAGAGGCTGAGTCGGGCGAGCAGGTCGGGGTCGGCATCCGCGAGGATCGCGCCGAGCCGGACGGAGCACCGCAGGAGCGCCCCGGTCTTGCGGGTGTGGATATTGATAACTTCGTCTTTATCGACTTTACGCCCCTCGGCCTCGACATCGGCCATCTGGCCGCCGATCATGCCGGCGGTGCCGAGGGCGTCGGCCAGTTCGATCACCGTCTGCGGATTACCCGTGCGACCGAGGAGGTAAAACGCGACATCGTGCAGCGCGTCGCCGGCGAGCACGGCGGTCGCCTCACCGAATTTCTTGTGACAGGTGGCGATGCCCCGACGGAGATCGTCGTCGTCCATGCACGGCAGATCGTCGTGAATGAGCGAATAGGTATGCACCATCTCCAGCGCGGCCATGGCGAAATGGATCGGCCTGTCGAATCCGGAGGCGTCGCCGCCGCAGTGTTCGTAGGTGAACAGGGCGAGGAGCGGGCGCAGGCGTTTGCCGGGGGCGAGCACCGAATACCGCATCGCCGCGTGGAGATTCTCCGGCGGCGTGGTCGCCGGCGGCAGATAGCGGTCGAGCAGGGTGTCGACCGTCCGGCCGCGCTCCTTGATGACCTCCCGGATGTTGGCGGCGTGCACGGGCATTATTCCTCGTCCTCGGGGGTGTCCATTTCTTCTTCGGAGACGAGACCGTCCTTTTCCTGGATGATCTTGATCTTCTTCTCGGTCTCGCTCAGTTTCGTGTCGCAGTAGCGGGCGATATCAAGCCCCTCGGTGTAGAGATCGATCGATTCCTCGAGCGACGTTTCGCCGCCCTCGAGCAGGTCGGTGATTTCCTCGAGGCGCTCGATCGCGCTCTCAAAGTCTTTATACTTCTTTTTTGACACCATGCTTCTTCTTTTTCGTCGCCTCGACAAACGAAACAATGACGCCGTCGGTAACAATGGTTTCGATTCGATCACCGGGTAAGACATCGCTGATGGAGGCCACGAGCGTCTGTTTCGGAAGGCGGCGGCTTACCGTGTAACCCCGTGCGAGGATTTTCAACGGC
>CAYPYM010000477.1:0-3268 GCA_964414435.1 uncultured Ignavibacteriales bacterium
AGTCGAGCACGCAGAGCGCAGGGTTCTCGGACCACGCCCACGACGATGTCCGCGGGTCGTAGACCCTCTGGCCCTTGACCAGCATCGTGACGTTCGGCAGGCCACCCGCATAGGCATCCTGCGAGTAGAGCATCCAGAACACGCCGTAGGCGACGCCCTTGCCCTCCATTGTGGAGGTCCATTCCGTGAAGTTCGCCAGCAGGTCCGTGTCGGCCGTCTGGGCGTCCGAGCCGGCATAGACGCTGTACTCCAGGTATCCGGACCACTGCGATTGTACGCCAGACGTGGAGGCCGGGCCGCCGAACGATGGCGCGTCGATGGCCAGTTGCTCGTCGAAGTAGATGCTCTCGATGGACTCGATGCCGGATCCGTCTTCCGAGCCCAGTGCGAACGCGCCGACAAGCGCGAGCCGCTTGTTGTTGGCGGGGTCGACGCGGACATCTACGAACGAGATGCCCAGCTTGCCCTCGCCATAGACGACGGGCAGCGATGCCTGAGTGGACGTGACGTTCTGCATCCAGCCGGCCTGCCGCTGAGACAGGTCCGCGCTCTCCATCTTCTGAATGCCGCCCGACGTGAGCGTCAGCCCAGCGGCGACCATCCAGCCTTGGCCGGTGACGAACCCGACAGCCGTGACCACGATGCCGGCGACGACTTGGATCGCGCCGCTCATGGGAGCCTCCAGAGCGTCGCGGTGCCGAGGATCGCTGCGGGCGGAACCAGCGCGACTCCATCCTCTACCGTGCTGGTGAGAAGCTTACCACCCGCAGCGACATGGATCCTCGCCACATGGCCACCGCGCACCGTCAGCACGTCACCGCTGCGCATGAACGCACCGCCGACCTTGCGGGCGCCGAGTATCCTCGCGGCGCCCCTGATCCCGCCGAGCGCCTTCAGCGTCGCACGCGCCGCCTCGAGGCTGTCCCACACCCCGAGTTTCGGGGCACCGTCGCCGTATATGACGCGGAGCGCGCCCTGGAGTAGCGAGCCACAGTCTGTCGCGCCCCAGGCATATGGCCGCCCCCGCTGATCGCGTGCCCAAAGGCAGAGCTCGACATCCCAGTTCGCGACCCTCATCAGCGCGCTCATCCTCTGTGATGCGCCGTGCGCCCGGTATTGACCGCGTGATCGGTCGGACTGTAGGACCACGGACCGGAGGTGCCCCAGTAGATCGGCTTGTTCACGAGGTTCGGCACAAGTCGGAAGAAGTCGTCGTCGAGGTCCGTGCCCGTGAGTCCAGCGCGTCTGAGCATGTCGCGGTGGGATTGCAGATTCGTCTTCGTGACGCGCATCTGGTTGAGCTCGTCCAGCCTTGTGATGATCCGCGTCGTGATCGTGACGCCGCCCGGCCCGAGCGCGTCCGTCTCGCGGTGCTCCGTGACCGTGAACGAGCCGTTCAGGAAGCCCCTGTAGATTTCGATCGGGTCGGCGATGATCGCCATGTTGCTATCGAAATGCACGAGGTAGACGACGGCCTCGCGCCCGCGCAGATGGTTCGAGAGCAACACCGCGATGACCGTCTGGTCCACGCCCGAGAGCGTGAGCGTCGTACCCTGGCCCGAAAGATCGTCCTGCTCCACCACGACGTCGAACGTCATCACGCCGCCGATGCCCTGCCACGTGTAGCTGTCCCATGACACGTCGTTTGGCGTTGTCGCGAGACGCAGCGTGCCGCCCGAGGAGTTGATCTCGAACAGGTGCGCGAGCGTGCCGCGCTCCGCGCCGATCGCCGTCTGCATCGCCGAGGTCATATCGCGGGCCATCAGACCATCTCCCGGAACGTGACCCGCAGGCCGCTGATGAAATCGGCGATACCCGCGTCCGGCTGCGTATAGTCCCAGATCGTCGCGCGAATTACGCACCCGGAGCGTGTGATCCCAGCGCCGTTCGCGGGCGACGATCCAGACACGATCGGCGGGTTCAGGCTGATGGTCGCGAGCCCGCTGCCGTCCGAGTCCGCGTCCGCGATGACCTGAAAGAGCTGGTTGAGCCCGACGATGCGCAGCACGTCCCCGGCCTTCACAACGCCCGTGACGCCCGTGCTCCACCCGGAGGTATCGATGTCCTCGCCGGTCTGGCTCGCGCCGCTGATGACCGGCGTGCCACCGCCCGCGCCGTTCGGGCTCTTACCCGACCCGGCCAGCGCCGGGTGCGTGATGTCGAAGATCTCCTGCGTGCTGAACGCCCACGAGATCCAGGCGAGCAGGCTCTCAACATCCGTGTCGCCGACCTTGAGGTCCGGCCAAGCCTCTTCCCAGAGCCGCCCGATCTGGGTCACGCTCCTGAGTTGTGCCTTGCCGCTCGCGCCGAGAGACTGGAGCCCGGTCGGCACGCGCGGGATCGCCGATGTCCGCGGCGGCAGGGTGCGCGGGAACGTGCTCATCAGACCCAACCTCGCACGGCACGGCGGAACGTCGTGGACTCCTTCACGCCGTCAGCGACCATCTGGAGGATCTGGCCCTTGTTCGCCTTCAGGAACTGATTCACGCCGGCCGCGTCAATCGCCGCCGTGTTGAAGTTGAGCGACTGGTTGACGATGACCGCGTTCGACGGAGCGCCGATGCCGAACGGCACCGAAGAGGTCTGCTGTGCGCTAGTTGCCGCCGCCCCGGCCGCGGCTCCGGTGAGCGCCTTGTCGATCCACTTCACAGCCGGCGCGATGACGTGCTTCTCGAACTCGATGCGCGCCAACTCGATCAGGATCTCGTTCACCATCTGGCGCACCGCGTCCACGATGCTGCGAGTGCCGCGCAATATCGACTCGAACGCCGCGTCCATCTGGTAGGCGATGTCCTGCTCCATCGAGACGAGCGCCGCCTTCACCTCGCCTACGGCCTTCTGCCAGTTGGTCCCGAACGAGCCGGCCATCGCGTCGAAGCCGGCAACCTCCTTCTCGATCGGCTTCATACTCGAGGGCAGAGAAACGAAGCCCTGGGCGATCATGTCTTGAGCGTCCTTGACCTTCTGGAGCGCCTGCTGCTGGCGGGTCCATACCGACGCCTGGAGCAGTTGGTCGATGGCCTTGGACGTGGCCGTGGGCGGCGCCTTGCCAGTGGCTCCGGAACCCTTGCCGCCGCCGCCTGCGCCTGCTGGGGTTGGCGCCGTCGGCGGGTTCACAATGCTGGCGATGACTTCCCGGTAGGCCGCCTGGAACTCCTCGAGCTGTTTTGTGGCCGCCTGGAGCGCGGGCGACGCCGCCTGCCCGGCCATGTCCGCCGCCGCATTGCCGAGCATCCGATAGCCCAGGTTCGCGGTCGGTCCGAACTGC
>CAYPYM010000478.1:0-3258 GCA_964414435.1 uncultured Ignavibacteriales bacterium
CTTGAGTTGTTCGCGGAGATAATCGGCCCGGTCGTTCTTGACCAGACAGAGGTATTTGGGGCGGAAGCGACGGTACTGCTCCACCAGCCGTTCGGCGCTGGAATTGGCGGCCAGCGCCGTCACTTCGAACGCGCCCGGATGGCGCTCGATCACGTCGAGCGTGGATCGACCGATCGACCCGGTCGACCCCAGCAGCACTATCTTGCGTTGACTCATCTCACCCATAGTAACGACTCCCCGCGCCTCCGGTTCCACTAAAACAATCGGACAAAACAACGGCGGGACCGTGAAGCCCCGCCGTCGATGAACTTTCGGGACAGGCTGTCAGCCGGTGTCCTACTGGATCGGGTTGCCCTCGGCGTCCGACAGGAACACCTTGCGCATGTAAACGGTCTCGGCCGGCTGCTCCACCTTGCCGAAGGAGTTGGCCACCACCTTCACCTTGCCGATGCGGTGCAGCGTGTCGTACCCCTTCAGAAGATGGCCGAACACCGTGTACTGGTGGTCGAGGTACGGAACCCGGGCAAGACAGATGAAGAACTGACACGACGCCGAGTTGGGATTGCCGCCCACGCGCGCCATCGAGAGCGTGCCTTCCTCGTGCGGCAGGTCGGAGAATTCGGCCGGCAGGAAATAGCCGGCGTTACCGCCGCCGGTCCCTTTCGGGTCGCCGCCCTGAATCATGAAGTTGTCGATAATCCGATGAAACGTGAGGCCGTTGTAGAAGCCGTCGTTGGTCCGCGCCACGAACGAGTCGGCGTGAGCCGGCGCAACGTCCTTATAGAGCTCGAGCGTCATGTCGCCGTAATCGGTCGAGATCGTGACGATCGGGTTCTTTTCATTGCGAATGGGGTACCGGATCGTTGCCAGGCTGTCGTAATAGGGGTCGCCGGTCGACGGCGTCTCTGCTGCCACGGTTTTGGCCTCCTGGGCCGTCTGCGTCTTGGCATCGGATGACTCGGCTTCGTTCTTGCTGCAACCGAGCAGACCGGACACCACCAGCGCGGCCAGCGAAAAAGTGAGGGTCAGTGTGCGCATCAAATATGTCCTTACATGTTGCGTTAGATTTCTCGGTCATACGTGAGAATGGTATCTCAATGGGCGTGAATATATTTACCCGCGGACCGGCTGTCAAGTTCCATCACCGGGAGGGGATAGCGAAAGACCGCCGTAAGCCGATGGCGTTGAATCGACTGGCCCAGCGAATGGAGATCGCCAGCGATCGCGGTTATTCGTGCATCAGGATCCGCACGACCGATGTATCGGCGCCGCTTGCCACCGCATCGAATTGCGTCATCAGCGCATCATAGCTGATCCGCACCGTGTCGGCCGCCAGCGTCACAACCGAACTCGGCGCATTGTACGCGCTGCGGAGTTCACCGATCGTCGAACCGATCCCGATCCCCGAGGTTGTCATCCCGGTGTAGGCGGTATCGATAATGACGCCGTACACGCTCGAAGAATCATAAACCTGGCGATTGTGGTCGGCGTCGCGCAGCGCGAAAGTCACGCCGAGCAGATTGGCGTAGTTGGCGTAAATGTAATCCGCCCCGAAGAGGCCCGAAGTGTCGATCGACGTCGGCTGGCCGTTGTAGCGCGTGATCCAGTCGTAGGTGTCGTCAAACAGGATATACTGCCCCTGTCCCCCGGTCCCCGGAATAAGCGTGTTCGCCCGGATATAGACATCCATCGTGTCGACATTGGGAACCGTCAGGCGCATGATCGCATGGCCGAGGAGACCGTTGAAATTGTAGCGGAAGGTCGCGATGCCGTTGTTGGACGCATCGGTGAGCATCTCATCGGGGCTTGAGCCCAAAAGGCCCAGGAAACCGCCGTCGCCCTCGATACGTGAGAGGTAGATGGTCGCGCCGCCGATCGCGACGTTGTCGGCATTTTCAACCTTGAACTCGAGGACCGGGTTGCTGATAAAATTACCCATCGTGCCGGTGTAGTACAGGCCGTTGACCGCGACGATATGATCCGGCTGGATGGCGTTTTCGGTGAAATGCATCTCGGTGAGAATCGTGTCGCCCGAAACCGGGGCGTATGCAAATCCGGTTATCCCGTATTGCTGATAGGCATACTCAACCGTATCCGGCTCGCCGGGTCGAACAAAATCGGGGGCTCCGAATCTTGTCCGAAGGTCGGCGAGCGTCGAGCCGATTCCGATCGGGTTCGCCCCGGTCGTCGTGCCCGGATAGACCGTGTTCACGATCACGCCGTAAACGCTCGAGGTATCGTAGAGAATCCCATCGCGGTCGAGGTCGTAGATCATGACCACGACCCCGAGCGTGCTCTCATAGTTGACATAGATAATAGTGTTGTCCGGGTACGGAGGGTGATCAACCGAGACCGGGTCGCCCAGCCAGTCGTGCACCGTGGCCCAGTTATCGTCGAAGCCGACATAGGCGACCTGCCCGTGGACGCCGGGCAGGATGGCGTTGGCCCGGAGCTGCGCCGTTACCGTATCGACATCGGGGACATACAGCCGCAGCGACGCGTACGGCAGCACGCCGGTGAAACTGTAACGGGCGGTGGCCACCCCGGCGGCGTCGGTGATGATGCTGCGGTCGAACCCGCTGCCGTCCCCGCTAACCGGATCGATCTGGATCGTCTGGCCCACGACGCGGTCACCGTTGGTGTCGGTCACGGCGAACTGCATCGCCTTGTCGAACGTGCCGCTTCCCATCGTACCCTTGAATATGAGACCGTTGAGCGGAACGATAGAGTTGCCGGGCGGCGGCGTAGGACCGTCGCCCTTATCGCCGCCGCAACCGGTGCAGCCGGCGATTACGAGAAGAGCAAAAAGCGGTAATATCCACAGGGCACGATATCTGGTCATGTCATCTCCGAATCGAGTGAACTTATCGCGTGAGCCGGGCGGACTGATCGCCGTCCTCGAATCCTATCGGAACCAGTACCGCAGCGCTCCACCCACAAAGAGGTATTGCGGCCGATTGTCCGAAGCAAACAGGTTGTAGCTGTTGGTCGACGCCAGGGTCACGAAGGACCGGTTGTTGGCCACCTCGAAAATCTTGAGATCGGCGCCGAAATTGACGCTCCCCGCCACCTTGATCTTGGAATCGGGGTCAAACCCCTTCTCGTCGTAAACAACCAGACCGGCCTGAAACCCCGCGCCACCATACGGAGAGAAAACGCTCGTGGCCGGATCTAGCAGATAGACGTTAAAGTCGAAATTCAGATCATATGTCCGATACGTGAAACCGTACACTCCCTCGTCGTACATATCTTGCTTGC
>CAYPYM010000479.1:0-3243 GCA_964414435.1 uncultured Ignavibacteriales bacterium
AGGGTGTATATCCGAATAGTGCATTTAGCCGGGAGATTGGCGAAGTAAATCGCACGTACCCGATCGTCGGGCCGGTCGGAGCCGCGGCCCTCGTACCCCGCGCCCCGGTACTGGGCGTCGATGTGATACGGATTGGGGTAGACGATCACACCGAGATTCTGATCGTGCACTTCCGCGTATGAAGCCGACGGGAATGCGTCCTGAGCGCCGATCGTGACCGACGTTTCCAGGGCCGGCAATCCCGAGTTCGGCGAGCCGTAGTCGAACGCGGTCACGTTGACATAATAGGGCACGGATGGCAGCAGGTTCTCGATAGTGTATTCGTACTCGTAGTATTTGAACAGGCCCTCGTCGGTCAACTCACTCGGGTCGGCCGAATCGGGCAGGAGATTCGACGGCGCCGGCTGGTCGGGGTACACCTTGCGGATTGCGCCCTCGGTGCCGAGAACCGAGGCGTTGTAGTCCTGCGGTTCGAAGTAGTAAATGACGTTCGAGTTGTTCGGATCGGTGAGGGGATGGGCTCGGGTATAGTCGAGCGGATTGAAATTCGGGTCATTGCACGAATCGGCGTAGAGGCATCGAGCCGCTTCCAGCGTCAGCGGCGATCCGGAGAGTGCCCATGACGAGACCGTATCGGTCCTCATCGTATACCGGTTGTAATCTTCGATGTCGTACGACGTGACTATGCTGTAGCTGTCCTCGCGATTGTCTCGTCCGATGTAGATCCGGTAACCCTCGAAATCGTGCTCGCGGGTGAACTGGTCGCGGGCCGTCTCGGACCGGGTGCCGTTGAATCGGACGGTCAGGGAGGATACTGACGGCACGAGGTGGAAGGACGGAGCCGGCGGCGGAGAGGCGCCGACGAAGTCCGGGACGCCGTCGCCCTCATACCAGACCGTGTCGACAACGAGATAGGCGTAGCCGGAGTCGGGGAAGTCGGGGTTGACAAGCGCCGAGTCCTCGACACACTCGCGGTACTTGCCGTAGTATCCGTCGCTGTCGGTGTCGATGCCGGGGTTGTCATAGATCCAGCTCGCCCAGGTGGCGTTTTCGCCGAGGTCCTTGAAACTGAGGTTGGCGTAGAAGGCGTCCGGGTCGTACGGCAGGTTATCGAGATTTCCGAGGACGGAGTGAAACTTGGCTCCGGCGACGTAGGCGAACGACAGGGGCAGTGACTGGCCGGGGAGGATGTCGAACGGTCCGAAGGACAGCAGATAACGGGTATCCTGTCCCACCGCCCATTCGTCGACATGCTCCTGGTTGGGGTACAGCCAGAGCGTATCGGTCGGGAGAATAGTCGCGACGTAGGCCTGGTCGTAGTCGAATTCCTTGTTCCGCATGATGTAGTACTTGTTGCGGTCGGTTTCGGGGGTGCCCAGACCGCCGGTACCGAAATCGCGGAAGGGTTCCTTCCAGCGGCCGGCGCCCGACTTTTCGCGGGGGCCGAAATCGAGCGGGGCGCTGCCCGACGAGTACCACCAGTTGTAGGAGACATCGAGCGTCTCGGCGGGGGTCCGGACGACCCGCATGCCGGTGACATCGGGGACCGGATGGGGATCGCCGAGGTCGCCGTTGTTGTCGGCCAGCCAGGCGATATTGACCGTGTCGGTGTAGGTGCAATCACCGTATTGCCGCTCGATCGTCTGGAGGAAGCCGGTGATGTCGTCGGCAAAGCCGCCGTTGCCGCAGTCGTAGCAGACGTCGCCGTCGTTGTACAGCCCCATGTACACGTTGTGGAGGGTGGTGGGGCCGGTGTTGGTAATCTGGTAGTCGAACAGGACGAAGTCTTCGGCGTAGGAGTAAGACCAGGCGTAGGATGCTTCGCGGACGTTTATGTAAAGCGGGCGGTGCGGGCCGTCGAAGGGATCGGCCCCGACGGTCGTGACGCTGTCGGTGTAGTAGGAGATGATGTCTTCCTCGGAAACCGCGCCGACATATTCGGGCTTGTCGGGATTGATGATCGACCGCCTGGTCATCGGGAAATCGTCCGGGGTCATCTCGCGCGTGTACGACCAGCCGTCGGCGCCGACCGATACGAGCGTGTCGCGGCCGATCACGGCGCCGATCCAGAACGAGCCGGCAAACAGATACTCCGAGTTGGAGCCTTTGGGGTCCTCACACGACTGGATCTGGCCGCCGGTAAAGCAGTCGCCGCTGGAGGCCTGTTGAAAGCCGTTGCCGAACGTACCGTTGTTGTTGACCGCGAGAACGATCTTGCCGACCTGGTGATCGGCGACGCAGGCCGGAATGGTGTTGGCGGTGGCCTGTCCACCCTGGCCGCCTCGGCCCAGCGCAGCCATGTTGGCACGGCAGAAAGCGGTCGTGACCGACCCGAGAATCAAGAGCGATGTCAGGGCGACGAGTTGCCTAAGAAACCTCATGCTTCCTCAAATGCTGTTCTGTCGAAGTCAACCGACGGCTATTGACGTTTCGATAGACGTGAATGTGTAACCCTCTTTGACGTAGACGCACGGAGAGGCATCGTAAGACCAAAAATTACTCCTTTTCGAGGGAATTGGCAAGGGAATTCCGGGTCCGGAACGGGCGTGGGTGCGGCCAAGCGAAAGGGCCGCTTGAGGAAGCGGCCCTTCGGCAAAATCGAATCATCGCCTGCGGTCGGGGAATCAGCAGCCGCAGGGCGGCGGTCCGTCGCGGAAAATGTAGTTGACCATATACGTCAGATCGGCGACATCGACCGCACCGGAGCAGTTGAGGTCACCGGCATCGTACGGATACGGTGGAAAGCCGCCGGTGAACAAGTAGTTCACGAGGTAAGTCAGGTCGGCCACCGTAATTCCGCTGTATCCGTCGAGGTCACCGTGCGCGACACAGACACCGACCGAGCCGGCCAGGCTGCGCGGGGTGAGATTGACGACCGAGCCGTTGAACGACGGCAGGTACGAGTTGTAACCGTCGAGAATAATATCGGCGGTGGCGGCGTAATCACCTCCAACCGGCATCTTGAAGTACAGCTTGACCAGGTCACCGTCACCCGGCGGGAGCGGGATTCCCGCACCAACCGTCGCGGCAATAAAGCGGAGCGTGAAGCGCTTGTTGTTCATGTCGGAGTGGATCCGCTGCTGATACTGGAAATAGTCGGGGCGGCAGCCGACGGTCGAAAACGAATCGAACACCAGCGCGAGACTGCCCGGGTATTCGACCGGGATTGTGATCGAGGAAAGCGGTACCGTATTTCGCGCCTGCACCGTCACCACGACCTCTTCGCCCTTGTTGCCCATGACC
>CAYPYM010000480.1:0-3234 GCA_964414435.1 uncultured Ignavibacteriales bacterium
GGCTATCTCATTCTGCTGCGATTCGATTTCTCGCGGACCACCGACTTCAGGTCGATCAGCCCGCGGACCGACTTCAACTTCTTCTTCGGCTGGAACTTCTGATGCGGGCCTGGCCGGGCATAGTCGCACTCGTCGGCCTGAGCCTCGCCGGCTGCTCGCACGGCTTCAGGTTCGCCCCCGAAGAGATGCGCCGGCCGTCGTCGTGGCCGTACGTGCGCCGCACCGTCGAGGCCGACGGCGCTCTCACCGCGGGTGCCTTCGGTGGCCATCTCAACGTCATCTGGGAAAAGCGCGAACCGGGAAAACCGTCCGGGCCGCTCACCCTTCATCACGGAATTCTCGCGTATCCGTCGGTAAAACGGCGGACGCGCTTTTTCGACGCCCTCACGGGTGAATATCTGGGCAAGTTCAAAACCAAAGCACCCTCGCAGACCGGCCTGACGGTACTTGACTCGCTCGCCGTCGAGGCGCTCCAGCCGCCCGGTAACCGACTGATTTGCAGAGACCTGGCTCGGGGCGAGCAGGTCTGGGAACAGCCGGTAAAGGAAGCCTCGGCGGGGTCGATAATAGTACAAAACCGCCTTCTGATCGGCTCCGCGGCCGGTCGGCTGACGGCCTATGACCTTTTTGACGGCCACGTCGTCTGGACCTTCGAGACCGACGACCGCTTTTCCGCGCCGCCCAGCTTCGGGTACAACACCGTCTTCCAGCCGGGCGAAAGCGGAACGCTCTACGCGATTTCGCCGGACAGCGGCAGCGAAGTCTTCCGCGTGAAGGTCGACGGGCCGATGGTCGCCGCGGTCGCCGTGGGCGATCTGGTGGTCGCTACCGACATGCGCGGCCATGTCAGCGGCATCGATCCCGCCGCCGGCCGCATTGTCTGGCAGACGGAACTCCCCGGTCCGGTCTGGACCGCCCCGGCGCTGGCCGACGGTCGTGCCTATGTCGGGCACAACGGGGGAGAGGTCGTGGCGCTGGACGAATCCGACGGCCGGTCGTTGTGGCGGTTCGAAACGGCCGAAGTGGTCCGCGCCTCGGTGATTGTCGCCGGTGACTATGTCATCGCCGGCACCCTCGGCGGCCACCTGTACTCGTTGAACGCCGCCGACGGCAGCGTGGTCGATCGGCGCGAACTCAAAGGCGCCATCGCGACCGCTCCGGTCACCGACGGAAGCCGGGTCTATGTCGCGACCGAGGATGGATATATCATCTGCTTTGGAGACGAAAATGAACAAACCCAGCAGGTCAATCAGTGAAGCGACTCTCAACGTCAACCTGAACGAACTGGCCCACAATCTCGTCCGCGAAATGGCCATGGCCTGCCGCAAGGTCGGCATCTACGGCGCCAATCATCCGGTCGGGACCAAGGCGATTGAGAAGCCGTTCTTCGCCCTCGACCGCGTCTTCACGTTCAAGAAATTCATCAATTTCAATATCCAGCAGGGGCACCTGTTTGTCCTGAACATCCGGCTGAAGGAATCCCCGTTCACCGAGGAAATCATCCGCCACATGCAGATCTTCGATCTCCAGGCGATCCTGTTCGAACGCCGCCTCGGCATGCCCGACCTGACCCGGTTCCTCGATCAGTTCGTCAAACGCGTCAATCTCGAAGATCACTCCAACATGATGAGCGCCCACCTGGCCAGGTACAAAATCGACACGATCGAGGTGAACACCGAACGTGCCTTCGCCCTTTTCGAATCGCACCGCCAGTACCGCGGCGATGTCGAGAGCGACTTCTCGGTCAAGACCGCCGCGTTGCAGCAGATGGGCGACGACCTCGCCGTGCTGGCCGAGATCAACACCCGGGGTGAGGGCGCCCTGCTCGCACACAACATCGATTTCACCTTCGACGTCATTGAATATCTCCTGCCGGAGAAAATCACCTCCCTGCCGCCGCGGTCGTTCATCGACACCTTCGCCAAACTCCGGGCCCGCTCCGGCGAGGCGCCCGGCACGGCGAATCCCGACGACCCGTCACTCACGCTCGAGGAAGTCTGGAAGCTGCTCGACTACCACCCCGACCGGGAGTCGATCGTCGAGAGCGTTCAGATGGCCGCGCCCGACGAAAACCTGATTGTCGATATCGCCCGGTCCGCCGGCGACGCCGTCGGGGCTATCCGTATGGAATCCCGCGAGAAAGTCGATCAACTGATCGCCGAATGCCTCGAATGTGCCGACGGCCACTATCCATGCGCCGAGTTCGTCGGGGCCTTCCAGCGCCTCCTCAAGACCGGTCAGCGGGGAAAGGCGATCGAGGTTCTTTCGCGGATGCTCGATTACCTGACCTCGCAGGAGACGATGTTCCGTGGCCGCGCCCTGGATATGCTCATCTCTCTCACCAGCCAGGTCGATCTCACCTCGGATTCCGCCATCTACGACCACGCCGTCGGTGAGATCGAAAAAGTGCTCGACAATGAGCAGGAATCGTTCGAATACTGTGAGTTCGTGTGGCGGCTGTGCGAGCGGATGCTGTCCGGACGGCAGTTCGGCCGGGCCGCGCAGATCGCCGAAGTCGTCGGCCGGCGCCGAAAGGTGGTCGACGGTGTCTCGGTGTTCAATTCGATCGGCGTCAAGAAAATCATCGAGAGCATCAACCACGGCGAAGTCATCACGCTCCTCGTCGACGAACTGGTGCGGCCGGAGAGCACCAACGCCGCTCACATCCGCACCATCCTCTCGAAGTGCGGCGGCGAACAGGCCGCGATCGGTCTCTCGCAGATCATCTCGCACCCGATTCGCCAGGTCCGGCAACAGGCGCTCAAGATCCTCGCCGAGCTGGGCAAGGACTCGCTGAAAGTTTTCACGCAGATTCTCATGGACGATTCGATGTTCGAGCGCGACGAAGGCCGCTACGAACTGCCCGACCCGAAGTGGTATGTCATCCGCAATTCGATTTTCGTGCTCGGCCTCCTGCAGGATCCGGAGGGCGTCATTCCGCTCCGCCTTCGGATCAACGATCCCGATATCCGGGTACGTCGGGAAATCGTAACGACCCTCGAGAAGATCGGCGGCGACGATTCCTGCGACCTGCTGGTGGTCATGGCCGAGGATCCCGACCGGGAGATCCGCGAGAAAGCGATCATCGCGGTCGGCCTGATCGGCTCACCCGAAATCGCACCGCTTGTGATCGATGTCATCAATCGCACGCCGTCACTGGTGCTCCGCGCCGTCACCGCGCTCGGCAAGATCGGGGGAGAGGCGGCGGCGCAGTATCTGGAGGCCCTCCTCGAT
>CAYPYM010000481.1:0-3233 GCA_964414435.1 uncultured Ignavibacteriales bacterium
CTACTATTCGAAGCTGTTCCACCTGCAGTTCAAGAGTAAGAACGGAGTTTCAAGCAATGTTGGATAAAATACGATGGTTCTGGCGCTACTACCGGGACTACCCGCACATTCTGCTGATCCTGCTGATCCTGACACCGATCCAGGCGGCACTGAATGTGACGATCCCGCGCCTGATCGGATTCACCATCGACTTTCTGAAGAGCGGGACGGTGCCCGAGCAGTGGCTGGCCCGCGGTGTCAGCGATACCGGTGCGCACTACGGTCTCGGCACCACGGCGTCGTACGCACTCGCGTTTATCATTCTCGGGTTCGTCTCGCACGCCCTGTACGCGACCTTCCAGTCGAGCCGGGCGTGGATGAACTGCCGGCTGGAGATGCTCTTTCGTCAGAACGCGTTCGACCGGATCACCACCAAGGGGCCGGACTTCTTCAACCGGTTCCGCACCGGCGATCTCGTGACGCGCATGACTGACGATGTCGCGGAGAAACTGTCGTGGTTCGCCTGCTCCGGCATCTTCCGGCTGTACGAAGCGTTGCTGGCGGTGGCGTTCATCATAGCGATGATGATCTCGATCGACCCGATCCTGACCCTCTGGACCGCCGGTCCGCTGCCGCTGTTGATTATCGTCTTCTTCCGCAGCTCATCGCTGCTGGACAAGCGGTACGATCATCTGCAGAAGCAGATATCGAACTTCAACGACGTCATGGAAGCCTGCTTCTCGGGCATCCGGGTGGTGAAGGCGTATGTCCGGGAAAAGGCCCAGAAGGACAAGTTCCAGGAAGCGGCCGAGGAGCGCCGCCGGGCCGAGGTCGGCGCAGTGAAACTGATGACGGTGATCGACTCGCTCTACCAGTACATCTGGCAGTTCGCGGTCGTGATCGTCCTGGTCGCCGGCGGCTACGGCGTGCTGCACTCGCAGCTTACGATCGGCGACATGGCGACATTCATCTACTACGCCACCTGGCTGGTCTTCCCGATGTTCGATATCGGGCAGTTCCTGGTCAAGTCGCGGCAGTCGGCGGTGTCGATCGAGCGGCTGCAGGAACTGGAGCGGATGCCCGCCATGGTCGATGACAACGGCTCGATGAGTCCCGACCGGGATTCGCACAGTCGGCTGGCTTTCGACCGGGTGAGCTTCACCTTCGACGGCATGGACCGGAATATCCTGAACGAGATTTCGTTCGAGGTGGAGCCGGGCCAGACGGTCGCGCTCGTGGGCAAGCTCGGCTCGGGCAAGAGCTGGCTGGTCAACCTCGTCCCGCGCCTGGTCGACCCGACCGAGGGTTCGATCCGGCTCGACGGCCGCGACCTGCGCGACTACGATCTCCAGGCGCTGCGCGAGTATGTCGGCTATGTCCCGCAGGAGCCGGTGCTGTTCTCCGACACCGTGCGGAACAACATCCTGTTCGGGCGCGAGGGTATCTCCGATACCCTGCTTGAGTGGGCGGTCGATGTCGCTCAGCTCAAGAGCGAGATCGAGACCTTCCCGAAAGGACTCGAGACGCCGATCGGCACCTACGGCATGTCGATCTCCGGCGGGCAGAAGCAGCGCCTGGCCCTGGCCCGGGCGCTGGTCGGTAAGCCGAAAGTGCTCATTCTCGACGACTGCACTTCGGCGCTCGATTCACGTACCGAGGAACGGTTATGGGAACGGCTGCACGATGTCATGCCGGAGATGACCGCGTTGCTGATCACGCACCGTCCCGATACGCTCGAACGGGCCGATACGATCTACGTCTTTGCCGACGGTCGGATCGTGGAACGCGGCCCGCACCGGGAGCTGATCAACTCCGAGGGCGACTACGCGCGGATCTACCGGCGGTACCAGCTCCAGGAAGCGGTCAGCTAGCGGCCACAGGCCGTTTCGCATAGCTTCGATGACTATCCGGCAGATGAGAACATCTGCCGCCCAGTGATAGACGTCCGATACGAGTGCCCGGCAGATGAGGACATCTGCCGGGTTTTTTTGTGCCTCCGAAAACCGACACGCTAATGATTGTCATTCCTGCGGAAGCAGGAATCCATCTCCCATTGTAGCGGAGAGCCTGGACCCCTGCTTTCTCAGGGGTGACAATTGTGGGGGACTGAACCGTGGATACCCACTTGCGTGGGTATGACGGTTCGCGGGTATGACGACGCCCGGTGTCACCGGTTGACCGGTGGGCGGCGCGCGCCTATATTCCGGCATGCAATCCGATACCCCCAGCCGCCGCCCGATATGGGCGACGTACGTTGATACCGTCTCGGCACGACCGGCCCTTACACTCGGTCTGGCTGCCGCGGTATTCTGCGCGCTCGGTTGGTGGCAGGCGGGGATCAATCTCGATTCGACCACCTACTCGGTCATCGCGCGGAATATGGCCGAGCACGGCGGCTGGTTCAACCCGACCTACACGCCGTACCATCACACCCATTTCGCCGAACACCCGCCGTTGGTGATCTGGCTTCAGGCGCTGGTCTTTCTGCTTTTCGGGGCGACCGACAGCACGGCTCGAATTATCGGTCAGCTCTGCACGATCGGATCGGTGGTCACCGTTTACGGTCTCGCTCGGGAGGTGGGGAGAGAGCGGTTGGGCATCCTGTCCGGGCCCGTGCTGCTGCTCACCTACAATTTCATGCAGATCGGGAATTCGACCCTGCTCGATGTCCCTATGACGTTCTTCATCCTGCTTGCCCTCTGGGGAACGGCACGCATGCAGAAAGTCCCGCCGGGCCAGCCAGTGCCTTCGGGCGCGGCGATCGGGACGGGGCTGGCGCTCGGGGCGGCGTTCCTCGCCAAGGGTGTGGTAGCGGGGCCGGTGTTTCTCGTAGCGGCCGTGGCCGCACTTGTCCTCCGGCGAGACTGGCTCCGGCAGGCGCGTTTCTGGCTGATGCCGGTGGCCTCAGTTGCCGTAATCGGTCTTTATCTGTTTGGCGATATTCTTTTTGCCGGCGGGCATTTCACCCGCTACTACTTTGTGACTCAAATATGGCAGCGCTTCCTGGGCGGCGGGCCGGAGATCCACACCGACTGGTACGAGTTTGTCTGGCGGGGGATCAAGCTCTACCTGCCGTTTGTGGTCGTGCTCCCGGTCGGGGTATTCCTCGTAATCAAACGCCGGATATCGCTGCTCTACCCGACTCTCGTCACCCTGGCGGCGTACATTGTGTTCTACTCGACCGCAGCAAAGGTCTACCTGCACTACTATTCGCCGGTATATGCGCTGGCCGCTCCAGTGGTGGCGGTGGCACT
>CAYPYM010000482.1:0-3223 GCA_964414435.1 uncultured Ignavibacteriales bacterium
TGTCGACCGCATTATGGGTGACCGTCCTGACATACTGATCCGTGATGACGTAGCCGGTGATAGCCATGAGCACGAGTATCATCGCGGAGACATAGAGAGAGAACTCGAGGCGAATCGAACGTCGGAAATTTTTCGGCTCGGGCCAGTCGCGGGCGAGGGTATTGGTATCATTCGTGCTCATACGACAACTCTTGCAGTTTGCGGATTTCGGATTCGGTCCGTTTGATATAGCCGGCGATTTCCTCGTTACCGGGCTGCAGCCGGGCCGCCTTGCGCCAGGTGTCAACCGCCTCTCTCAGGTGGTTCTGGCCGTACTGCTCGACCCCGACAAACTTGTAAGCCTTCACGAGATAATCGCGAACATTTTCGTAATCGGGCGCGAGCCGCTCGACCCGCTCCCAGTATTCAATCGCGTTGGTGAGGTCGCCCGAGCGGAAATAGTCGCGGGCCGCCTCATAATCCTGTTCGACCTCGCGGCGCATTTCTTCGCTCAGAGCCGTCGGCCGGACCGGCGGCGGCGCCACGATCGCTTTCGTCTGCGGCTGACTCAGGATCTGATTTTTCATGGCAAGGCACCACTGGTGGCCCGGATAGAGCGCCAGCGCCGAATCGAGCGCCAGCAGCGCCCCCTCGCGATCCGAGCGGGCGTTGGCACTCGAGGCCCGCTGCATCCAGCGCTCGAACCTGACCTTACGCACCGCCTGTTGCACCCGACGATCATCCGGCGCGAGCTGATTGAGACTCTGCACCGTCGTGTAGGCGTCGTCGACCAGGCCGTAAGCCAACATCGAGTCGACCGCCAGCAGCTGCGTTCCGATCACCTGCTCGCGGCTCGAGGTGATCTCGATCGCGCTGTCGGCCCTGGCATACAACGCAACCGCTTGAGGCGAGCCGGGCATCTCCTGCTTCGCCAACCCCGCGAAATATCGCGCGGCGACATAGTCCTGGCGATTCATACGGGTCCGGGAGGAATCGACGTAGGCGGCAAACCGCTCGGCGCGCCTGACCTCTTCGATTCGGCGACGGACCTCGGCCGCCCGACTCTGGATCGACAGGGTGTCCATGCCGCCGCTCCGAGCCAGGAAGAGCGCCCGGTCATAATGCCCGGCCGCCGCCTCGAGATCTCCGGCCGCCGTCTCCTGGCCGGCCTGTTCGATGAGGCCGTCAACCATCGCCCGGTTGCGGGCGACCAGGCGCTCGGCCATCAACTGATTGAATTCGGCTTCACGTTTCTTCTCACGTTCGAGAAGCCGCTCGCTCACCGGCGTACCGAACCGCGAGGTCAGCGTGAAGGTATGGATGCTCCCCAGATCACGATCGACGAGAGCATAGTCGAACGCGAAGCCGGCATAGGCCAGCCCCACCCCGAACGAAAGTTTTGAGTCGCGTATCCCGGCGCGGACTGCCAGCATTTTTTCGAAATCATACTCCACACCGGCCGCCAGACGGGCACTGACCGCTTCCGCCTTGTCCAGCGCGCCGGACACCGTGATAGTCTGATCACGACCGGCCATCGGCTTGATCTCGGCAGAGACGCCGACATCACCGACCGTCGGATATCTCACGCTCTCGGTCGCGAGTTCGATACTCGGCTTGACTGCGTTGCGGACCTGAAACGCCACGGCGATGGCCGGCACCCGGCTCCAGCCGGGATGGAACCGGCGACCGGCGGAGAGATTCACAGCGGGCGACGAGGTCGCGCTGTAGTTGTCGATCGAATGGCGTTCGAGCGTAATCGCGGCTCCGACATCGTAACCCGAAACGGTGCGGCCGTAGGCGACGATAAACTGCAGGCGGCTGTCGTCGAAATTCCCCAGGAAAACGTTCGAGGCATCGCGCCGCTCGATACCGTCAACGCCGAGCCGGAACACGCCCAGCCCGAAGACACCAAAATCGGTGGTCGGTGCAACGATACCAAGGTACTGGTAGGCGACATCGGACCCGTACAGACTGCTGTGGAATCCGCTCACGGCATACTGCTCGGCCCAGGCCAGACGGGCCGCGTTCCAGAACGGCGCCGCCGCTTCTTCCCCGGTGGCCATGTCGGCCCCGCCGAGCGCCAGCGAGCGCGCCCCGGCACCGAGCGCAAACGGCGACTGCGTGCCGCCGTCGACACCGGCCGTCGCCGGGCTGATCAGTCCAAGCAGTACGAATATGAACGTCGCGACGTATCTCATCGCACCACCGCTATCTTGCGCCGGAAACAATCTTCCCGCCCCGACGCATACCGCGCCGTAATCCGGCAGAAATAGGTACCCGACATGACCAATCGACCCGATCCGTTCACACCCTCCCAGATATCCTCCTGGTGCGCCCCGGCTGCTCGCGGCGCATTCATGATGATCTCCCGCACGGCTTCGCCGGTGATCGCGAAAATCTCGATATCGACCTGGGCATCTTCATCGAGGACATACGCAATTGTCGTGTGCCCGTCGACCGCAGGACTAAACGGATTGGGATAGTTCGAGAAGGAATTTTCCAGGCTCGCCGCGGTCAGCGAGAGCTCGGTCGACTGGAGCGGATACACGGCGTTGCTTAACCCGGTATAGACTGACGCAGCCGCATTGATATCCTCGATCGCAAGGAACGTCGAATCATTGAATTCCAGAGTGTAGTTACCCATCGGCGCATCGTCGGTCAGATCCACCACCAGGCTCAGGGTAAGCTGGTCGTTCCGTTCGATCCGGTAGCTCTGGTCGAGCCACACCGACACCGTATCACCGCTGAGCGTGGCCGTGCCCGACACCTCGTTGCCGTTCACCAGGAGTCGAGCGTCACTGATCGTCTTATCCGCCTGACACGGCGCCTTGCCTTTCCCGGTATTCTGCACGAGCGTACCGGTCAGGCCCTGAACGCCCAACGCCCCCTGCGGAGTCGACGACACGTAGTTGAGCCCGGCTTCGACGAACGGCACACCGGTCTGGCCGGCGTAGACCGTCTGCACCGGTCGCGCGCCCGGGCTGAATGTCGGCCGCCCGGCCGGGAACAGCACCTGTGTCGCGCCGGTCGAATACGGGAACGTCTCGCCACAACCGATCGCCGCCGAAGGCGTATTGGTCGTGTCGGTTACGTCACGCGTGAGGAACGCCGACGCCGACGGAATTTGCAGGACAAAATGATCGAAGGGCACATCGGCCTCGATATCCGCCGCCAGGCCGATAACGCGGGTTTCGCCGGGCGAGATCACCACGCCGGTATCGGAGAACCGGAAGAGTGCTCCGCC
>CAYPYM010000483.1:0-3222 GCA_964414435.1 uncultured Ignavibacteriales bacterium
ACATCTGATCATCGGACCGCTAACCTGCAAGTCACGGCCGCCGGAACCGCTCCGGCGGCCTTTTTATGTCCCGTCGTGGTCCACAAAAGCTGTTGCCCCAGTGCTTTGTTTTCGTTACATAGTTCTTCATGGTTGTGGAGTACTTCAAATATCAAGCGCTGCTCAACGATTTCCTCGTGATCGAGGCCGGCGCCCGCCGTATGCTCGAGAACCGTCTCTCCACGCTGGCGCAGAAGATCTGTGACCGGCGGAGCGGTATCGGCGCCGACGGCATCCTCTATGTCGGCGGGAGCCGCATGGGGGAGAGGCGCATCGATGTCTACAACGCCGATGGAAGCTGGGCGGAGAAGTCAGGCAATGGCCTTCGTATTGTCGGCCTGCATGAATTCCTCAAGCAGAAGACCCGTCGCACGTTCACATTCGAGATGGGCGGGGTCGCCGGCGAGGTGCGTATCGTACGCGAGCAGGGCGACAGCTATCTTATCGCGACCGATCTCGGTGTCCCGGTTTTCGAAACTGAGAAGGTGCCGGTCAAATCGGACCAGAAATTCATGATCCAGGCGCCGCTCAAATTGGGGCGGAATAACTTCCCGGTCACCTGCCTCGCGGTGGGCAACCCGCACACCGTTCTCTTTGTCGACGATTTCGATTTCGACTGGGAAACGCTTGGCGAAGATATCGAATTCCACAAATCATTTCCCCAGCGCACCAATGTCGAATTTGTCAGGATCCGCAACCGAAAGCAGGTCGAGGTCGCCGAATGGGAACGGGGAGCCGGCGCCACCGGATCATCGGGGACCGGCGCGGCCGCCGCCGTAGCGGCCGGCGTCATGTCCGGCGCGCTCGACCGGGAGTGCGAGGTCGTCTTCGCGCCCGGCTCAATTTTCGTTACCTGGCACGACGATACCGGCGTGATTGAAATCACCGGACCGGTTTCGTATGTCGGCCGGGGGAGTATCGAATTCTCATGATCGGTTTTGCCGAAATCCGCAGGCTCAATACCAGGGGCAACGTCATTCCCGTGTTCGAACGTATCCCGGCCGATCTCGATACGCCGGTCGGTGCCTATATCAAGCTGGCGCTCGGTCGAAAGGAGTCGTTCCTGCTGGAATCGATCGAGGGCGGCGAAAAGCTGGCGCGCTATTCGTTTGTCGGGTTTGATCCGTTCCTCGTGGTCGAGGGCGACACCGACCGGGTGGTGCTGAAACAGGGTGGTGGGAAAAGGGTAATCGATGTCAACCCGCTCGAGTTCACCCGCGAGCTGTTTTCGTTTTATCGACCGGTCAAGGTTGAGGGCTTGCCGCGGTTCACCGGCGGGGCAGTCGGTTACTTTGCGTACGACGCGGTGCGCTGGCTCGAGCGCCTGCCCGACAACAACCCGGATCCGGTCAGGATGCCCACCATGCACCTTGGGCTCTATCGTAATCTGGTGGCATTCGACCATCTGCGGCAGGAAATCGTCCTGATCTGCAATATCCTCCACGAGCCGGGCGAGCGGGGACTAAGGGCAAAATACAACGAGGCGGCACAATCCATCGACACGATGAAGCGCCGGCTCGCCTCGCATCGAAAAGCCCCGGCCGATACTCCACCCAACGCGAAGGTCAACGCCCACTACACCGAGGCCGAATATAAGCGGATGGTGCAGAAGGCGCGCCGCTACATCAAAGAAGGCGACATTTTCCAGGTAGTGCTGTCGCAGCGCTGGAGCGTGAAAACAAATACCGCACCGCTGACCGTCTACCGCCGCCTCCGGCGGATCAATCCGTCGCCGTACATGTTCCTCCTGAATTTCGGCGACAGCTCGGTCGTGGGATCGTCGCCGGAGATGCTCGTCCGGGTCGAACGAGGGGAGATCGAGACCCGTCCGATCGCCGGCACCCGGCCGCGCGGCAAAGACGCCGCCCAGGACGAAAAAATGATCGACGATCTTCTGAACGATCAGAAGGAACTGGCCGAACACACCATGCTTGTTGACCTGGGCCGCAACGATGTCGGCAGGGTGAGCACGCCCGGCAGTGTTTCGGTCCGCGAGCGGATGATTATCGAAAAGTATTCGCACGTGATTCATATTGTCAGTTCGGTGGTGGGCAAGCTTGAACGGGGGATCAGCCCGATCGAGGGGCTGGCCGCCTGTTTCCCGGCTGGGACCGTCTCCGGGGCGCCCAAGATTCGCGCGATGGAGATCATCGATGAGCTGGAGAAGGAACGTCGCGGTGTCTACGCCGGGGCGGTGGCCTATGTCGACTTCTGGGGAAACCTCGATTCGTGTATCGCCATCCGGACCGTCTTCCGCAAGGGCGACACCTACTATGTGCAGGCCGGAGCCGGAATCGTCGCCGACAGCAGGCCCGCTCGCGAATACCGCGAGACAGTCGCCAAGGCGGGCGCCCTCCTGACCGCGCTTGCCGGCGATCGATGGCGTAAATAGGCCCGCTACGTCTCCCGATAATCAAGCGTATAACGTTATGTATTCGCCGATTGGAGTATTCACCCGTGATCGTTCTGCTCGATAATTACGATTCGTTCACCTACAACCTCTACCAGTACCTGGCCGAGCTGGGCGCTGATCTGGAAGTATTTCGCAACGATCAGGTGTCGGTTGACCATATCTGCCGTCTTCAGCCGAACGGGATCGTGCTCTCGCCCGGTCCGGGCCGACCCGAGAACGCCGGGATCATGGAAGACCTCATCCGCGCCTGTGCGGGTACCATACCGATCCTGGGGGTCTGCCTGGGGCATCAGGCGATCGGGCAGGTTTACGGCGCGCGAATCGACTACGCCCCGAGCCTCATGCACGGCAAGACCTCGGAAATTACCCACGACGACTCGACCCTGTTTCGACAGGTCCCGTCGCCGTTTATTGCTACCCGCTACCACTCGCTGGTGATCGCCCCGGGGACGCTCCCGGCCGAATTCAAGGTGACGGCCAAAACCGCCGACGGTGTCATCATGGGGCTGCAGCACCGGTCATTGCCGCTGTATGGGCTGCAGTTCCACCCCGAGTCAATCATGACCCCGGACGGCAAGACGATGCTCCGGAATTTTATCGAGGCGCTGCCATGATCACCGAATTTCTTGTCAAAGTCCTGTCAGGCGAACACCTGACCACCGACGAAGCCCGTCAGGCGATGCACCAGATTATGTCCGGCAACGCTACCGACGCCCAGATCGGCGGATTCCTGATTGCGCTCAAGCAGAAGGGGGAGACGCCGGAGGAAG
>CAYPYM010000484.1:0-3214 GCA_964414435.1 uncultured Ignavibacteriales bacterium
TCGCCCGGGCGATCTTCGAGGCGCTGGGGCTGACAATTCAGGTCCGCCCCTGCACGACCGCCGAATTTCCCCGTCCCGCGCCCCGTCCGGCCCACTCGGCGCTGGAAAACGGCCGTCTCAAGGCGGCCGGGATCAACGTCATGCGCGACTGGCGCGAGGCGCTCAACGAATTTTGTTCCGGGCAGAAGGAGGCGTTGCTGTCATGCAGTCAACCATAGACGGCGTGATCATTCGCGAGCTGAATCGTTTCGACGACGCCCGCGGCTGGCTGATCGAGCTGTTCCGCGAGGACGAACTATCCGCCGGTAACATGCCCGCCATGAGCTACGTGTCGATGACCCGGCCCGGTGTCGCCCGCGGCCCCCACGAACATGTCGACCAGACCGATCTGTTCTGTTTTGTGGGACCGTCAACGTTCCGGCTGTACCTCTGGGATGCCCGCGATAACTCACCCACCCACGGTCAGGCGTTCCGCGGTGAGTTCGGTGAGAACAACCGTTCGCTGGTCATTGTCCCGCCGGGCGTGGTGCATGCGTACAAGAACATCGGCAGTGTCGACGGCATCGTGTTCAACGCGCCGAATCGGCTGTATGCCGGAAAGGGCAAGGCCGAGCCGGTCGATGAAATCCGTCACGAGAACGACCCCGACTCGAGGTACCAGCTCGACGACTAGACGACTTTTCCGCTTTCGCCCGACACCAAGTCTCACAACTGCCCGCATCGGAAATTCTTACCGTCGCATTCGGGAAATCTCTGCCGATCATGGCGTCGTCCGTCCTTCGTGAAGCACGCTCCGCATCCCTCTAATCCAATGTCCCGCAACGGGACAACACCGGCCATGCCGGGTTGGCATGCGATTTGATATTAATCGAAGCAGATGAGGTATGATTGTGACAGGTTTCTTTCCTAAAATCGAGGCCGTGTTGCGCGCGACAGCGCCGTCTGTCAGCCGCGATATGACCGTGGCAGTCCCCGGCATGGGAGTGAGAGCGTGCTGAAAACCGGTCTCACCAACACCGTGCTTCGGGGGATGACCCTTGCCAGCAAGTTTGTCCTGCTGCTGTTTTTGGCCCGTACGCTGACCCCGGCCGAGCTTGGTGTCTACGGCCTCATGGTCGTGACGATCACCGTTTCGCTCTATCTGCTCGGCTTTGATTTCCACGCCTACAACACCCGCGAGATTCTCGCCTCCGAGCGCAGCGAATGGTCGATCCGGGTGCGCGACCAGATCATCTTTCATTTCTGCGTCTATATCCCGGTGCTGCCGCTTTTGCTGATCGTGTTCGCGACCGACACGCTCGACTGGTCGTATGCCGGCTGGTTCTACCTGCTGCTCGTGATGGAGCATCTGTCGCAGGAATCGTATCGGTTCCTGATCACCCTCTCACGGTCGAGCATCGCCAATGTCGTGCTTTTTCTGCGGTCGGGAGTGTGGGTCCTGGCGGTGGCCGGAATCGGCCTGTTCGCGCCCGAGCACGCGTCGCTGACGCTGGTGTTCGGCGCCTGGTCGATCGGGGTCGCGCTCAGTCTTGTGCTGGCCGCCTGGTCGATGCGTGATCTCGACTGGCGCCGGACGCTCTCGGCTCCGGTCAACTGGGGGTGGATCCTGCAGGGGGTGCGGGTGTCGCTGCGGTTCTTTGCCGCGACTATCTGCCTGCTCGGTGTCCAGTATGCCGACCGGTATTTTCTGAAGCATTACAAGGGCGAGGAGGCGGTCGGGATCTACACCTTCTTCTGGCAGATTGCGAATGTCGTTCAGGTGTTTGTCTACACCGCCGTGGCGACCGTGCTCTATCCCCGACTGGTCGAGTCGTTCCAGAACGGCGATCTTGATGCATATCGCCGCCATATGCGACGGCTGGTGTGGGGGATTGTCGCGACGACGCTGGTAGTCGCGCTCGGGCTGGCGGTTATTATTCGCCCGGTGCTCGCCATTGTCGGAAAAGAAATTTACACCGATCATCTGATTGTTGGCTGGATCCTGCTGTCCGGAATGATCCTACTGAGCCTGTCATACATACCTCATCTGGCTCTGTACGTCCGGCGGCTGGATCGCGCCATTTTGGGCGCCAGTGCGGTCACGCTTGTGGCCGCACTGGCGGCTCATTTGACACTGGTGCCGTTGTACGGCCCGGTCGGAGCGGCGTGGGGGACACTGGTCGCGGCCGGCGTGCTGACCGGGAGCAAAGCGCTAGTCGCCCGGCGACATCGGAATTACTTCGGCAAAACCGAGGCAACCGTAGCCGACGCGGCTTTGCAACATTCGGCGAGTTCGCTCGTGCTGCGGCGTCCCGGCGAGGCGACAAAGGAGGCCAGTCATGTCTGAGAGCGCCGTGATGAGAGCCCAGGTCTCTCGCAGAAGCGCCGGGGCATCGGTCTGCGTGGTCACGGTGACCTATGGCGACCGCTGGCATCTGCTGTCTCGGGTGATTGAAGCGGTTCGGGCTCTGCCTCAGGTGGGACGGATCGTCGTGGTCGACAATGGCGCCGAATACGATCTGAAAAGCCGTCTGGCGGAGTGTTGCGGCAGGCTGGCCGCGGTGGCCGGCAGCGGGCGCAATGAGGGTTCCGCGCGAGGATTCGCGCTCGGTCTGAAAGCGGCTCACGATTTCACTGACACCGAATATATCTGGATTCTTGACGACGACAACCTCCCGGCGCCCGACGCGCTGGATCATCTCTGCCGGTCTTACGGTGAGCTTGCGGCCGAACGTGATCCCGATCAGTTGGCCCTGATGGCGCTCCGTACCGACCGTCAGTATCTCATGCGCATTGCGGGCGGGGCCGATCCGCGCAAGGTGTTCGCGCGCCCGAATAGTTTTCTCGATTTTCATATTGTGGATGCACCGGTTCGTGTCTGGCGCAAGCTGTTCGGACGGCCGACGTCGAAAACGGCGGTTACCTCCGGACCGGTACCCATCCCGTACGGCGTGTATGGTGGGCTGTTTTTCCGTCGGCGGCTGCTGGACCGCATCGGCTATCCCGATGAGCGGTTCTATTTGTATGGGGATGATTATGACTTCACGGCACGGGCGGGTTTGGACGGGAACTTGTTTCTTCTCCCGGACAGCCGAGTAGATGACATCGAATCGTCATGGCATGTTGCCAATCCAGGTCGCCGAATAACCGTATTCCGGAATCTGATCGAGGCGGCCGATTTTCGCGTCTACTACATGGCTCGGGACGGTACCCTCCCGGGCGTCGTGCGGATTGG
>CAYPYM010000485.1:0-3209 GCA_964414435.1 uncultured Ignavibacteriales bacterium
TCAAGTGATAGGTGAAACTATACTCCACTATAAAATACTTGAGAAACTCGGCGAACCTGCCTGCCGAATAGGCAGGGGCGGGCCTGCCCGCCGTAGCCTCCTTTATAAATTGGAGATGTTACGTGATAGGTGAAACTATACTCCACTATAAAATACTTGAGAAACTCGGCGAAGGCGGAATGGGCGAAGTCTATAAAGCCGAAGACACCAAGCTCGACCGCTTTGTTGCTTTGAAATTCCTCCCTTCTCAGCTTACAGCTTCTGAAAATGACAAGACAAGATTCATACAGGAAGCTAAAGCAGCCTCTGCGATGAATCATCCGAATGTTTGCACAATCCACGACATTCAGGAATACAACGGACAATTATTCATCGTAATGGAATTTGTGGATGGTAAAACACTGAGAGATAAAAAAGATTCTCTTTCTGAAAAGCAGATCCTTGAAATTGGTATCCAGGTTGCTGAGGGTTTGGCGGCAGCACACGAGAAAGGAATTGTGCACCGCGATATTAAACCGGAAAACATTATGGTTCGGAAAGACGGAATTGCGCAGATAATGGATTTTGGATTAGCCAAGCTCTACAAAAATAGTAATGTATCAAGATTAACTAAAGCTGGTTCAACAGTTGGAACAATGGGATATATGTCACCCGAACAGGTGCAGGGTCTTGATGTGGATCATAGAACAGATATTTTTTCTCTCGGAGTTATACTTTACGAATTACTCACTGGCGAATCTCCATTTAAGGGAATGCACGAAACAGCAATTATGTATGAGATAGTAAATGTTGAGACGGCTCCCCTGTCAACGATAAAACCTGAAATCGATCCTGATCTTGATAGAATCATTTTGGAGTGTCTGGAAAAAGATAAAGATGAACGCTGCCAGTCGGCAAAGGAACTTGCAAAAGATCTGAAAAAAGTCAAGAAATCTACGGGCCACAGGAAAAGTAGGGTCTACAGTGTTGGTTCACAAACGGTTAATGCCGGCCCAAATGCATCAACAATTACTAAATCGGGGGCTACAACTCTAAAAGATATTCCTTTTAAAAGTTTTTTCAGTAGTATCTTTTACAATCCAACTTTAGCCTGGACTGCAGCTGCTATTTTATTGATTGTTCTTGCTTACTCTCTGCTATTTACTGCCCATAGCAGCAATGAATCGGAAATACAGCTTACCAAATCTACTATTTTGCCTCCTCAGGGCATCAGGCTCGATAATAGCATGGGCAGTAATCTCACAATATCTCCGGATGCTAAATATATATCCTTTGTTGGTGCAGATTCTACAGGAAAAGAAAAGCTCTGGATAAGACCCATTAATTCATTAACAGCAAGACCATTAACCGATGCAACAAATGAAGCTTATCCTTTCTGGTCCCCCGATAGTAAAAGCATTGCCTATTTTTATAAGGATAAATTGATGAAGATATCTTTTAATTCGGGAACGCCGGTTGCGATTTGTGATGCTTTCTCAGGCAGAGGTGGATCATGGAATCTAAATGGAACAATTGTTTTTGCTCCTTCTCCAAAAGTCGGAATTTATGAGGTTTCTTCTGCAGGTGGAACTCCCAAAGAAATCATCAGGCCCGACACATCGTATTCATTTCAAAGTTTAAGATTACCTTTCTTTCTTCCTGACGGAAATCATTTTCTTTATTCTTCTGTAAATAGCTACTCAAGCTCAACTCCGACTGATGCTATTTTTGTTTCTTCGTTAAGTAATCCAAAACCAAAAAAACTTATAACTGTTTCCTCAAACTGTCAGTATGCCGGCGGTTATCTTTTTTTTGTCAGGAATTCCACTCTGCTTGCCCAAAAATTTGATATAGATGACCTTAGGCTTGTAGGGGAAGCGAACTCGGTTGCTGAAAATGTGCAGTATTTTGATATCAGAATCTCCGGATCTTTTGCCATCTCTCAAAACGGTAGGCTTATTTATATGAATCAAATTCTGAATGATCAAAATACTGTTCTTCTGAATAGGACTGGTGATATTATTAAGAATTTATTTAATCAAAGGCCATATGGCCGTGCACAATTTTCTCCCGATGGTAAAAAAATTGCGTATGATATATTTGATGCAAATGAAAATAATTCCAGCATTTGGACTTATGAACTAGATAGGAATGTTCCATCTAGGCTGACTTTTAATAAGGGGAATGATGAAGCACCAATGTGGACAAAGGATGAGAGACATCTCATTTTCAGCCGGGCTGATAGCAGCGGAATGATGGATTTATATATTAAAAATTCGGACGGATCGGGATATGCCGTGCCGCTGGTTAAATCCAATGATATTAAAAGAGCCTGCGATATTTCGGCCGACGGTAAATACATACTCTACGAACTATATAATTCAGGTAACCAGGATATTTATCTATCAAATATGAAGGACAATAATAAAACCAAAGCACTAATTTCGACTTATTTTGATGAGCGTGATGCAGTTTTTTCACCTGATATGAAGTGGATTGCATACACATCAAATGAATCGGGGAATTACCAGGTATACATAATTTCATTCAACCCGGATAATTCAAATCCCGGATCAAGCGGCAAATGGCAGATATCTTTTAACGGTGGTAGTCTTCCAAAATGGGTGAATAACGGTAAAAGCGTTTATTACTTTGCTCCTGGTTATAAAATTATGAGTGTTGATGTAAATGAGGAAGGCTCAACTCTATCGCCTGGTAAACCTTATACAATATTTGGCCTGGCGAATAAAAATATTACCGGATTGTTCGATATGAACAAAACGGGCGATAAAATAATTGCAACCATTTCCAACGGACAAAATATTAGTACTGATATAACACTAATTGATAATTGGCAAAAAGAAGTTGAGAAAGAAAAATAATTGGCGGTCTCGTATTATTCAGTTACTGTCTAGCCATTGTTGAAAGAAGTATCGTATTAATACTTTAGACGGTACCGGTGGGAATAAATTTGTTATTAAATTATCTAGATTACAAAAACTTTTACGGAGGTAGATAATGAAACAGGGACAAATAAGTACTCCAGATAAATTAACTGTTACGAAAACAATTCTTCTGACCTTCGTATCAATATTCTTTTGTACCAGTATTGCAGTTCACGCGCAAGATAAAAAGGAACATAATGCTGGAAATCCGAAATTCATTCCCGACAGCTTGCTGATTACTAAACCGGAAAAAGTTACAACATCAGGAATAGTTACTGTAGAAGG
>CAYPYM010000486.1:0-3209 GCA_964414435.1 uncultured Ignavibacteriales bacterium
GGCGTGTAGGTGAAGACACCGGTACCGTCGTGATTATCGGTAAAGGTATAATGCTGCAGGGTCGTGTTGATCGACAGGCTGATCGAGTCACCCTCGTAGTCAAGCGCCGACACGTTCAGCACCAGCGTCGCACCCTCGGCGATACTCGTGTCGTTGAGCTGCGTGAGCTGCGGCGGCTGGTTGCCCGCGTCACCGACAACAATCGACACGATTTCCGAATCGATCGCGGTCGGATAGACGGCGTCGGTGGCGTAGAACGTCACCGGGTACACACCGGCGCTGCTGAAGTCGGTCACCCAGTTGAACGAGCCGGTCCCGTCGCCGTTGTCGACGTACGTGGCCGTGCCCGGCAGGGCCGAACTGGTCATGATCGGGATATCGCCGTCGAGGTCGGTCGCCGAGGTCGTGAACGCCAGCGTCGCACCCTCGGCCACCGTCTGCGTACCGATCGGCAGAAGCTCGGGCAGGCGGTTGACGTCGTTGATCGTGATGACCACCTGTTCGGAGTCGACCGCCGTCGGCACCGCACCGTCGGTGGCGTAGAACGTCACGTTGTACACGCCGGCGTCATCGAACGTCGTCGCCCACGTAAACGACCCCGTGCCGTCGGCGTTGTCGACAAACGCGGCCGCGGGCGGGAGGGCCGAAGTCGTCAGGACCGGGAAGACCCCGTCGACATCGGTCGCGCTCACCGGAATCGATATCAGCGCGCCTTCATCGACCGTCGTCGGGCCGATCGCGGCCAGCACCGGCGGCTGATTGACATCGGTCACGGTGATCGTCACGACCTCGCTGTCGGTCGCGAGACCGTCGCCGGCGTAGAACGTCACGTTGTACACGCCGGCCATGGTCGGTGCGGGGGTCCAGTCGAACGTCCCCGAACCGTCAAGATTATCGTTGAACGTCGCCGTTCCGGGCAGGGTCGAGGTCGTCAGGACGGGAATCGTCCCGTCGAGATCCGAGGCCGTGACCGTGAACAGCAACTGAACGTTTTCCGCGGTCGCCTGCGGCCCGATCGGATCGAGCACCGGCGCCTGGTTGCCGGCATCGGCGATCGTGATCGTCACGACCTCCGTGTCGAGCGCGACGCCGTCGGAGGCGAAGAAACTGACGTCGTACACGCCGGCGTCGGTATAATCCGGCGTCCACGTGAAGGTCCCGGTGCCGTCGCCGTTGTCGAGGAACGTCGCCGAGCCCGGCAGGGCCGAGGTCAGCAGCGACGGGGTAGTGCCGTCGGGATCCACCGCGCTCACGCCGAACGAAAGCAGAACCGCTTCCGTGCCGCTCTGGGCGCCGATCGAAGCCAGCACCGGCGCCTGATTGCCGGCGTCGAGGACGGTGATCGTGACAACTTCACTGTCGGTCGCAACCCCGTCGGTGGCCCGGAAGGTCACCGGATAGGTACCGGCCGAGTTGAAGCTCGGCGTCCAGTCGAAGGTGGCGGTGCCGTCACCGTTGTCCACGAAAGTGGCTGTCCCGGGCAGGGCGCTGGTATTGAAGGTCGGAGTCGTGCCGTCGGCGTCGGTCGCGCTGATAGTGAAATGCAGCAGCACGCCTTCGGTCGTTCCCTGCGGGCCGATCGCGGCGAGCACCGGCGGCTGGTTGCCGGCGTCGGCCACCGTGATCACGACCTGCTCGCTGTCCACAGCCAGACCGTCGCTCGCATAGAAGCTCACGTTGTACACGCCGGCGTCGGTGAACGACGGCGTCCAGTCGAAGGTACCGGTGCCGTCACCGTGATCGACGAACGTAGCCGTGCCCGGCAGGGGCGAGGTTGAAACGGTCGGGTTGGTACCGTCGGGATCGGACGCGGAGACGACGAACAGCAGCTGCGTGTTCTCGGTGGTGCTTTGAGAACCGATCGCTGCCAGGACCGGCGCCTGGTTGCCGGCATCCAGAACGGTGATCGTGACGATTTCGCTGTCGACCGCCGTCGAATCGTCGGTCGCGTAGAACGTCACGGGATAAGTGCCGGCGTCGGCATAGCCCGGCGTCCAGCTGAAGGTGCCGGTGCCGTCGCCGTTGTAGCTGAAGGAAGCCGTTCCCGGTAAAGCGGAGGTAGACAGTACCGGTACGCTTTCGACATCGGTGGCGGAAACGCCAAAAGTCAACAGGACATTTTCAGTGGTGCTCTGGGCGCCGATCGCGGCCAGAACCGGCGGCTGGTTGCCGGCATCGACAACCGTAATGGTGACCACTTCCGAATCGACGAAGCTCGCCTGCGCGCCGTCGGTGGCGTAGAACGTCACGCTGTACACACCCGACTGGAGGTAGGTCGGGGTCCACGTGAACGTCGCACTGCCGTCGCCGTTATCGACGAAAGCGGCGCCGGGCGGCAGGGTCGAGGTCGACATGATCGGGGTCACGAGGTCGGCGTCCGTTGCCGACGCATTGATCGTGAGGAGCGTATTTTCCGCAACGAGCTTTGAGCCGATCGCCGCCAGGACCGGCGGCGAATTCTGCACGTAGGTGAAGCCGCCCGGCAGCGTGCCGGAAAGCGACGACGCCACGTTGGTGACGGTCACGGTGGCCGCGCCGGCCGTGCCGGTGCCGGTGGTGCCGGTCAACTCGTAAGGTGAGACGACCACGACATTGGTCAGGGGCGACGAACCGACAAACGCGATCGCACCCGACTTATCAAAACCGCTGCCGGTGATAATCACCGACGTGCCGCCGATCGTGAAACCGGTGTTCGGCGTGATCGAGGCGATCGTGGGAGCGACCGCGGGGGCCGAACTGATCGTGAACACGTCCGAGTGCTGTGAGAGATTGCCGGAGCCGTCCTGGGCGATCACGAGGTAATCGTACGACGAGGCACCATCGATGGTGTTGTCGACAAAGAAGCTGTCGGCGGTGCCGGGATTACCCAGCGAGCCGGTCGGGTCGTCGAGTCGGAAAAACGAACCGTTCGACGCGGCCGCACGCCGGTAGACGTGATAGGTCAGCCCCGGGGTGTAGTTCCACGCGAGCACGAGCGAGGTCGAAGAGACAACCCGTCCGGCCAGACCCGCCGGCTTGGCCGGCCAGGCCACCGCGGCCAGCACGATGTCTTCCTGCTGGAACGAGTTGTTCGGGATGAGCTTACCCAGATGCGCGCCCTCACCGTTGGCCGTATTAAAGAAATAGTAATCGTAGGGATTACCCGGCGCCTCGGTGAGATAGTTCTGGAAATCGTCCCACCAGTTGTTGCCGTCGTAGCCGGCGCCGTC
>CAYPYM010000487.1:0-3205 GCA_964414435.1 uncultured Ignavibacteriales bacterium
CAGCGGCCAGTTGCTCCAACTGAACGAGAACTCGATCTTCGACAGACCGAAAAAGACGAGCACGGCGGTGATGGTCAGGACGTAGAACTGGACGCGGCCGGTCTGGAGACGGCGAAGGATGCCGCCGAAACCCCGGACGACCCAGCCGGCGCCGTTCACCGCACCGTCGACGACCCAGACATCAAAGAGCTGCTTGAGGTCGGACCAGAGGATGGTCAGCCAGGCGACGCCGTTGACGATGCCGTCGATGAAGCCGGCGTCGAAGCGCCACGTGAAGCGGCTGAAGGCCAGCAGCGGGCGGATAATGGCCAGGTCGTAGAGCTCGTCGAAATAATACTTGTTGTACAGCAGCGTATAGAGAGGACGGAAGCGCGCTCCCATCTTCTCCGGAGAAATTTTCTTGTAATAGTACATCAGTGAGGCCAGCACGATGCCCGAGGAGGCGATCCCGAACGAGATCAGCATCAGCAGATAGTTGGCGCCTTCATGTTCGGGCGGCGCCTCGTGGTAGACGAAAGCCGAGAAGTTGTGTTCCAGCCAGGGGAGGCCGACCCAGCCGGCGCTGATGGCCAGGATGCCCAGGAAGATGAGCGGTCCGGTCATATTCCACGGCGACTCGTGGGCGTGATCGTAGCGGTGCTGGTCGCGCGGCTCGCCCCAGAAGGTCAGGAAGCAGAGGCGGAACATGTAGAAGGCGGTCATGAAGGCGATCGCCAGTGTCAGCACGAGGAAGATCGGATGGCCGAGCGTGGCGGCGACGATTTCATCCTTGGACCAGAAGCCGGCGAAGGGGAAGATACCCGAGATCGAAAGCGATGCGGCCACGAAGGTCCAGAAGGTGTGCTTCATTTTATGTCGCAGGCCGCCCATTTCGAAGATGTCGTTGGTGTGGACGGCGTGGATGACCGAGCCGGCGCCGAGGAACAGGAGGCCCTTGAAGAAGGCGTGGGTCATCAGGTGGAAGGTGCCGGCGTAGTACCCGGCCGAGTGGTGGCCCAGCGCGGTGTCGAAACCGTAGAGGCCGAGCGCCATGATCATGTAGCCGAGCTGCGACACGGTCGAGTAGGCGAGGATGCGTTTGATGTCGCGCTGGACGAGGGCAATCGTGGCGGCCATGAACGAGGTGATCAGGCCGATGATGGCGACGACCAGGGCGGCATCGGCCGAGTTGACGAACAGGCTCATCGAGCGGGCGACCAGGTAGACGCCGGCGGCCACCATGGTGGCGGCGTGGATGAGGGCCGACACCGGGGTCGGGCCTTCCATGGCGTCGGGGAGCCAGACGTGCAGCGGGAACTGGGCCGACTTGCCGACCGCGCCGCTGAAGACGCCGAGGGCGGCGAGGGTGATGATGCCGGCCGGGATCGTGCCGCTGCCGGCCAGTTCGAATACTTCGTGATAGTTGAACGTGCCGAAATAGAAGCCGATCGTCAGCAGCCCGATGATGAACCCGAGGTCACCGGTGCGGGTGGTGAGGAAGGCTTTCTTGCAGGCGTCGGCGGCCGATTTCTTTTCGAACCAGAAGCCGATCAGGAGGTAGCTCGTGAGGCCGACCAGTTCCCAGAAGATGAAGATCATGAAGAAGTTGTTGGCCAGCACGAGGCCGAGCATCGAGAACAAAAACAGGCTCAGATAGGCGAAGAACCGGCTGAAGCGGGGATCGTCGTGCATGTAGCCGATCGAGTAAATCTGGACGCACGATCCGACGGTGGTGACGACGACCAGCATGACCGCCGTGAGGGCATCGATGAGGATGCCGATCTGGAGGTGGAAACTGGGGAAGTCGATGAACTGGTAGTAGGCTTCGTACGGGACGCCGTGACGGCCGAGGGTCTCGATGAGCACGATGATCGACATGACCCACGAGGCGAGGATCATGGCGATGGAGAAGCCGGAGGCAATCTTCTCCTTCCAGCGCAGGAAGAAGACGATCATGATGAACGAGAAGAGCGGCGCCAGGCATATCAAAAATGAGAATTCAGTCATAGTTTCCCCTTACCACTTCATCACGGCGTAGTTGTCGGTGTCGATGCCGCGCCAGTTGCGGTAGATGAGCAGGACGATGGCCAGCCCGACGGCGGCCTCGGCGGCGGCGACCACGACGACGAAGATGGCAAACATCTGGCCGACCAGGCCGTCGGTCGCGACGAACTTATTGAAGGTGACAAAATTGATGTTGGCGGCGTTGAACATCAGCTCGAGCGACATGAGGATCCCGATGGTGTTGCGGCGGGTCAGGACGCCGAACAGGCCGATGGCAAAGAGGACCGCCGCCAGCGCGAGATAGTAGAACATCAGGAACGCTCCTTTCGCGCCAGCACGATGGCGCCGATCATCGCCGCGAGCAGCAGCACCGAGACGACTTCGAACGGCAGCACGTACCTCGTCATCAGCAGCTTGCCGAGGTTCATGATGTTGCCGGCGGCGAGATCGACGGGCTGGGACGGCTTGATGTCGTTCCAGACGGTGCGGGTGCCGCCGAGCATGATGAACATGGCGAAGGCGAAGACGATGCTGACGAAGAGGGATACGAGGACGTTTTCGTTGGACTGGCGGATCTTGGCCGACGCCAGGTTCTGGGTGAGCATGATGGCGAAAATCATCAGGATAGCCACGGCGCCGACGTAGATGAGCACCTGCGCCGCGGCGAGGAACTCAGCTTCGAGCATGATGTAGATCCCGGCCACGGAGAAGAGGGTCAGGATCAGGAAGAGGGCGCAGTGGAAGATGTTCTTGAGGCTCACCACGAGGATCGCGGACACAACCGTGACGAAGGCGAGGATCCAGAAGACGATGCCGACTTGGTGTTCCATGGTCAGTCGTTACCCTCCTCCTGCTGGTTGTCCCTGGCGGGCGGCTCGGCGGAGTCGGCCGGTTTGGCGGCTTCCTCGGCGGCTTTGGCCGCTTTTTCTCGGGCCTCTTTTTCCTTTTCGATCGCGACGGTGGTGTTGGCGGCGAAGGTCTCGGCCGCCGGACCGATTTTGGGGGCCGGGTTCTTGCGCCGGCGGGTATCGGTGTAGGGAACGTCTTTGCCCCATTCCTGGAGCTTCTTGATGTCCCATTCGAGGTCGTTGCGGTCGTAGGCCGACCACTCGTAGTTGGTGGCCAGCTTGATGGCGCTGAAGTTGCAGGCTTCCTCGCACATGCCGCAGAAGCAGCACAGGGTGTGATCGAGGCGAAACTGCTGCAACTCGCGTTTTTTCTG
>CAYPYM010000488.1:0-3199 GCA_964414435.1 uncultured Ignavibacteriales bacterium
CAACATCTCTTTGGCACCTGAAAGGGGGCGTGTTTATGAGAACACGCATAATGGACCGGGGATTGATTTCAGGCATTTTTCTTCTCGCCGCTCTGGGGATAGGCGGTATTTCGGCGCAGGCCAACAGCAGTTATGCGCCGACCGATTCGTTCGAGCCGGTCTATCACCCCACTCTCACTATCAGCCGGACAGCATCGGCGATCAAGATCGACGGTGATCTGAGCGATCGCGGCTGGCGGGATGCGTCGCACAGCGACCTCTTTGTCGAACGGTCGCCCGGCGACATGACGCAGCCGGCGGTGCGCACGGAAGTCCTGGTCGCCTACGACGACAAAAATCTCTATGTCGGGTTCAAGTGCTACGACGATCCGGCGTCGATCCGGGCGACCATGTGTCAGCGCGATCAATTCTCCGGCGATGACGCCGTGCTGGTGCTGCTGGACACCTATGGCGATGCCTCGTGGGCCTACGAGTTCTGGGTCAATCCGTACGGTATTCAGCGCGACATGCTCTGGACCACCACGGTGGGCGAGGATTCGGGCTACGACATGATCTGGAAATCGGCGGCGAAGATCACCGATTTCGGTTATCAGGTCGAAATGGCCATTCCGTTCTCGGGCATGCGTTTCCCGAGCCGGGATATGCAGGAATGGAAGGTGGATTTCTGGCGGAATCGTCCGCGCGAAGCGACCTACCAATATTCGTGGGCGGCTTACGACCGCAACGAACAATGCTGGCCGTGTCAGTGGGGAACAGTGTCGGGCATCACCGATGTAGCCCCCGGTCGGGGTCTCGAGTTGCTGTCCTCGATGGTCGCCAATCAGTCGGGCGAGGTGACCGATCCGACGCGGCCGTCGGAGTCATTCGAGAACTCCGACATAAACGGAGATTTCTCATTCGGCGGCAAATACGCGCTGTCATCGGATATGACGGCCGAGGGCACCTACAATCCCGATTTCAGTCAGATCGAGGCGGACGCGGCGCAGATCGATGTCAACTCGACGATCGCGCTGTTTTATCCTGAGCGGCGGCCGTTTTTCCAGGAAGGCGCCGACATTTTCCGCACGCTCTTCAACTCGTTTTACACCCGGACCGTCAACGATCCGCAATACGCCACCAAGCTGACCGGCCGTACCGGCCGGGCAAGTATCGGCTTCCTCACGGCCCGCGACGAGAATTCGCCCTATATGATTCCGCTCGAGGAAGGCAGTATCGTGCTCAACTCGGGGAAGAGTTATGTCAATGTCCTCCGCGGCTCGCTGTCGTTCGGCGAGAACTCGCGAGGCGGATTCATGGTGACCGACCGGCGCTTCGACGGCGGCGGGTACGGAACGATCCTCAGTCTCGACGCCGAGCTGCGCCTCTCGCACAACTACAGCTGGGTGGGGCAGTTCGTCTCGAGTTACACCGGCGAGCCGAACGACTCGATGGCTACCGCCCGCTACGACGGTATGACGTTCGAGGACGGCCGGCACACGGTAGCGTTCGACGGCGAGTCGTATTCGGGAACGGCGTTTATCACGCAGTTCCGCCGCAACGGGCGGCATCTCAATTTCCGCCTCAATATGGACCAGGTCGCCCCGGCCTACCGGACCGAGACCGGCTACGATCCGTGGAACAACTACCGCAACGGTTTCGGCGCGGCGTCGTATACGTTCTACGGCAACGGCGGGCTGATCGACCGGGTTACACCGAACGTCTATGTCGATCGTCGCTGGAGTTACGACGGTGACATCAAGTGGACGCACTACAATGTCTCGCTGAACACAAACCTCCGCTTCTGGCAGATATACACCCAGCTCCAGTATCAGGACGGATCGGAGCAGTGGAGCGGTACGGAGTTCGACGGTTTGCGGGGGGTGGAGCTGGATGCCGGCGGGCGGGTGAACAACGCGCTCGGTTTCGACGTATCGGCTCGGGTCGGACGGGGCGTGGCGCTCTGGGTCCCGGCGATCGGCAACGAGTTCAATGCCGGCGCTTCGCTCAATATCAAGCCGATCGACCGTCTGATTATCGAGCCGAGTTTCTCCTACGCCCGCAGCACCGATATCAACACCGATGAGCAGCTGTTCGAGCAGTTCATCACCCGCACGCGGTTGCGCTACCAGATGAACCGGGAGCTCTCGGTCCGCCTGGTCGTGCAGTATAACGACTTCCGTGAGGCGTGGGATGTCGACCCGATGATCACTTATCTGCTGAGTCCGTTCTCGGTGTTCTATATCGGCTCGACCTACGACTACGGCAACATGACCGCCGGAACGGAGCTGCCGGCCGACTGGCACCTGGCCTCGCGGCAGTTCTTCATGAAGATACAGTACCTCTTCCAAACGTGAGCAGACGTGTGATGCAGCGGAGCCCCGCCCTGACCGGCGGGGCCTTTTTTTGTCCGGTAATCCGGGCCGGAGCAGGCGACGCAACTTATCCCGGGGAGTCCACGTATGGTCGGATACGGCAGACAGGATTTCAGTTCGATGGAGGAATCTCATGAACGCAGGCAAATGCCTCACGGCTCTATTCATTATCACGGCGCTTGGTGCGACAACCGGGGCCCAGACGCTTGAGCGACGTCACCAGATCGAACTCCGTATCGGCATGTGGAACCAGACGACCGATGTCCGCAGCACGGTGGGAATCGACGGGGTGCAGTCGACTGTCGACAACAACGGTTTTGTCGGGGGGATTGCGTACGGCTACTGGCTGCGGGAGAATGTCGCGCTGCAAATCGCGGCCGATGTCATGGCGGCCAAAGTGGAAAGCGACGTCACGACGCTCGGGACGGTCAGTTCGGAGACGGCGGCGGTCAGCGCCGTGACGCTGGGAATCAAGTACTATGTCCCCCGACCGGTAGCGGGCAGCACGGTGCGGCCGTTTCTGCGGGGGGCGGTCGGACCCTATATGGGCAGTCAGTCGCGCACCGAGGTGGGCCTGACGGTGGTGACCGAGTCACGCAAGGAAGCGGCGTTCGGCGGTCAGGCCTCGGCGGGGGTGGATTTCCTGCTGAGCCATCGGTTTATGCTGGGAGTCACGGTCGGGTACAATCAAATGAGCGACTTTGACAAGCCGATCGGGGGGAGCGTCAATTTCAGCGGTCCGGTGGCCGGGTTCGGGTTCAGCGTGCTGCTCGGCTGACTGTGGCCGGCCGCAGATCTCCATCGGCGAGACGTACCCGCACGAGTCGGCGGATCCTGACTTTGACAGC
>CAYPYM010000489.1:0-3199 GCA_964414435.1 uncultured Ignavibacteriales bacterium
TTTCTCGACTGATCATGCGGAAGAAAACCAACCTTGGCCCGGTGCCCCACCGCTTGCCGTGGACCACTCGGCACAGACCCACCTTCCGACCCACCGACACATCCCGCTTGACAGTTTTCCCGCTTTAGCGTACTCATTAAGAAGGAAGCGGCACCACGCACGGGCACCCGGTCGATCCTCAGTGTACGGAGGGTCCGGTGGAACCGGTCAAAACGCAGGATACTTTCCGCCTTCAGTTGCTGCAATCGCTGATGGAACTCCGTTCCGGTCTGCGCAACTACGGCCGTCCGCGCAAGATGCTGGTGCAGACCCTGCGGGTGGCGCGCGAACTGTTTGGTGCCGATGAGGGCGCGGTCGCCTATCTCTCGACCCGATCCCAGACCACCGAGCTGATCTTCTCGATGCCCTCCGGTGCGAACTGGAATCTCGGTCTCCTCAACGACTATATCAAACGCCGCCGGCCCGACCTTCCCAGCAACACCATTGTCGCGCGCATCATGCGCCGGCTGCGCCCGTGGGGCGTGATTGCGCTCCGCTTCGATCACGACCATCTCGATGCCGACCTGGTCCGCGCCCTCTGGTCGATTGCCGATGTCGTCTCGGAAGCGATCGAGCAGTACGACAACGACCGGGTCGACCAGCTCCGGCGCCGGATCGAGGTCAAGGTGGCCAACCGTCAGCGCCCCAAGGATATTATCTACGACATCCTGCACGATCTCCGCGAGCTGACCCGCTACAACCACTCGGCCTCGTTCTGGACCAGCCACGCGCCGGGCGGATCGCTGCAACTGATCGCCGAGCAGATCGCCTGGACCAAAGCGAAGAGCCGCCGCATCGGCCGTCGGATCGATCTCAATACGGACCTCCGGCGCGAACTGGCCACTCACGATGTTCGCATCTACCGCCGCGACAACAGCTGCTGGCGCGATGCCGAAGTCGGCAACGAATCGTGCCTCGCGGCCGTGCTCGACTCCGGCTCCGACACCGACGACGATATCGTGACCGAACAGGCGATGCTCTGTGCCGTGGTCGGTACGCCCGACGGCTCGACCGGCGTGCTCCGACTCGCCGCGCTCAATCCGCGTGCACTCGGCGAGTTCGAGGCGAGGATGATCACCCGCCTCCAGCCGCTCATGTCGCTCGCGCTGCAATTTCTGCACCGCACCGGCGCGCTCGAAGATCAGGTCCTTCAGGCCGAGCGCAAATATGCCCTGGCGAATCTCACTCGGGGAATCGCGCACGATGTCAACAACGCCCTCGGCTCGGTGCTGCCGCTTGTACAGCAGATCCGATCCGACCTCGAGCGGGCCGCACTCCGCGAAGATCTCCTCGCCGAGGATCTCGCCGTGATCGAATCGGGGCTGCAAACCTGCCGCCGCGTCTTCGCCGGTATGCTCGCCTGCGCCCATTCCAGCGATCGAAGCGTCGGCAGCGGCAATCTCAGGCGGGCGGTCGACAGCGCGTCGAGTGTAATACAGGATCGCCTCCGACGGTACGGAATCGAACTCGTCGTTGACATACCCCCGGAACTCCCCGCACTGCGCGGCAATCAAGGCGATATCATTCAGATTTTCCTCAACCTGTTCTCGAATGCACTCGACGCTATGGCCGATGGCGGCACGATGACCATAACCGCGAAAGAAAGAGGAGCCGCCGTCCATGTCGAGGTTCGCGATACGGGGCAGGGGATCCCCGAACGCCTCCTTCCGACCGTGTTCGATCCGTTCATCACGACCAAGGCGCACGGCAATGGCCTCGGTCTTTCGATCTGCCGGTCGATCATGTGGGAGATCGGCGGCGAACTCAACCTGTTGAGCCGCGAGGGGGAGGGGACGATCGTCATGCTCGATTTCCCGATCCAGGCGGCGGGAGCGATGGAGTAGCCCATGAGCCGATGGCGGATACTTGTGGTCGATGACGAAGAAGGCGTGCTGCGGTCGGTCCGGCGCATCCTGCAGGATGCCTACGAGGTGGTTACCTGCTCCGATCCGATCGACGCCCTCCACATCGCCCAGCAGATGCCGCCCGACCTCGCCATTGTGGACATCATGATGCCGCGTCTCGACGGTTTCGAACTGATGGAACGCCTTCAGGCACAGAGCGGCGACACCGATGTCATCCTGATGACCGGCAGCGTCCACGAGACCGATGGGAAACTGATTAAGGCGATTCGCGGGCGCGCGTTCTACTTCCTCAATAAGCCGTTCGACCGCGAGGTCCTGCTGGCGCTGGTCGATCGCTGTCTCGAAATGCGACGGCTCGGCCGGGCCGACCGGGTCCACACCGAACGTCTCCGCCAACAACTCGATTCAGCCACCGCCTTTCAGCAGGCGATGCTGCCGCCGAATCGGGCCGAGATCGCCGGTTTCCAGATCAGCGCGCTCTACCATCCGTGTGACGAGGTCGCGGGCGACTTCTACGAGTACGCGGCGTCGGGTGACGATGCCGTCACCGTGATGGTCGCCGACGTGGTCGGGCACGGCGCCTCGGCCGCCATGCTCACGGCGGTCGTGAAATCGGCGTTCCACAAGGCCCGAAGCGAACACTACCACCCGAGCGCCGTCGCCTGCCACATCTGCGAGGACATGGCGGCGTTCGCCGCCGACCAGTTCCTGACAATGATCTGTGTCCGGCTTTCCCGCTCCGAGCGGCAGATAGAATATGTCAACGCCGGCCATTGCCACGGTCTGCTGTGCCACAAGGACGGCGAACTGATCGAACTCATCGCGGGCGGACCGATCGTCTCGCCCTGTCTGCCCGACACGTCCCGGCCGGTCGGGACAATCACCTGCGGCCAGGAGGCCACGCTGCTGCTCTACACCGACGGCGTTGTCGAGGCGTTCAACGAGCAGGGCGCCGAGTTCGGATTCGAACGGCTGCACCGGGCAGTCCGGTCGCACGATCACGACGGCGCGGGTTTGATCGAGGGGATCTATCGCGATGTCAAGGCGCACATGGGCGGGCGTGCTCCGCTTGACGACCTCACGATGCTGGCCGTCTCGTGCCGCTGAATCGTTCTTCCCGTGTAAAATGACCCCGCCCCAAAGAGAGAACTGCCCTCCCCGCGCCACACACATTCCCCCCAATCCCCCACTCAGCAAAACCGCCCGACGCTGCGTATTACTTCCCAGAGGAAAGGAAGTAACCCAATGATTCAGCAACCGAAGTCACCCGAGCCGGGCGACGCGCACGACCGATG
>CAYPYM010000490.1:0-3193 GCA_964414435.1 uncultured Ignavibacteriales bacterium
GAGAACTCCATCGAACGAAGCACGCACGCAAAGGTGGATTTGTTACGGGCCGCCTGGGAGCGTATTGAATAGGGAACCAGCAAGAATGCGACTAGTAGGGGCCAAGGCAAAGAGTGTCAGCGACTTTACCTATCAGCACAGAGTGCTGCTCGTCCATCAAAGACTGCAACCATTTGTTGCGACGGATCGCGATCTGATTGCGGTGCGCTTTGATGAACGGGATCTGCAGTTTCTGGAGGTCATCTTCGACTTCCTTAAGTCCCCGCAACATAAAGTCGTACTGCCGCAGGGTCGCACCGAGGAAGCCGGGGGAGAGGGCAAACAGAACCACCAGCGGCCGGTCAAGCTGGTCGGCGATGTCTCGGGCGTGGAGTAGCGCCCAGTTGTCGTGCACACGCTGGTCACGGCTCATCCAGTAGACCACCGGTCCATCCGACGGAGCACCGTCGCGAATGGTATGTACCCGGCGGGGATCAACCCGGCCGGTCGGGGATGTTCCACTTTTGCTCATGTGTCCTCTCCGTCCGGGCGGCTGTTGCGAGTCTGCTCGAGCACCACCGTAAATTCGCCGAAATCGTTCAGGACCGTCGCCTTGATTTCCTCCAGCACCGCACGATAGCTTCCCCGTGCCCGTCCGCCGACAAACACCGGCATCTGCTCGTTGATCGATCGACGCAGCGATCGGAGGGTGTCGTCCACCCGATGATCATCGGGCGGGTAGATGAGGCTCAACGCCACCGCTTCCGCTCCGATGAAGTTCGCCGCGAGGGCGATTTCGTCGGACGGCAGATCCGGCCCGAGATAAACCGGCCGCCAACCGGTGCTCGCCGCGGTCACCGCGGCCATCAGCGCACCGAACTCATGCCGTTGGCCCGAGGGTGTCCCGACCACAATCATCGGCGCGTCCGGAGCAACCACAGTGGTTTCGGCCATCCGGCCAAGGAACGACCGGACTACGGCCGAGAGGAGATGTTCGTGCGCAACCGTCAGCGTTCCGGCTTCCCACTTATCGCCGATCTTCGTGAGGATCGGCCGGAGCACTTTCTCAAACAGTACGGTTCGGCCCAGCGATACCGATGCCTGGCGCAGGACCGAATCGATTGCGTCGGCATTGAAACTGTCGATTGCCTTTTCCGCCTGATGGACGAAGTGGCCTGGCTCCACTGATGTCCCGGTCGTTCTCCGATCCACCGGTGGAGTGAAGGTTTCGTACGATGCCGCCAGCTCCGCCAGTTCGGTATCGCTGAGTTGCGCGATCTGGCCGATATTGGCGCCCGACCGAGTGGCCCGGCGAAGAAGGGTCAGGCGGGAGATGTCGTCATCGGTGTACATCCGCCGCCCGGTGTCGGTGCGCTCGGGCTCGATTGCCTTATACCGCCGCTCCCAGATTCGAATGAGATGGGTCGAGAGGCCGGTGCGGGCGGCGGCTATGCGTATCGGGTATTTAGGCTCCATTGGAATCTCTCTGTCACTGTCTAAGTTTTGTCTCATATCTTAACCGCCGGGCGGTTGATTTTGTTCGCTTCTCCGAGATTTTACTAAGGTGTTGTATAGCAATACATTGTCTTGTCCTCTGCGCTTCCTGCCACATTTTCCGTCCTGACACAACCGGTGCAGAGAGTGCTCGTTACCCCGATGAGAATTTCGCCACCGGGGAGTTTCTCCCCAATGCCGGTGAAATCCTGCTCTGTTGGCCGTAAAATCGCTTATATTATCCCTGTTATGGGGAGACTGCACTCAGCGATCCTGGTGATCGACAACAATACGGAGACGATCGAACTGGTCCGCCGCACTCTCAAAGGGGCCGGTTTCAGCGTCTATGGCGTTTCGCACACCGGCGACGCCATCGCGCTACTGAGCGAGACGCCGATTGATCTCGTCATCACCGACCTCGATCCGTCGGGCATGAGCGGACTCGATCTCGTGCGCTACGTGCACCAGAATGTGCCCGAAACCGAGATCATGGTCATGTCCGACCGGGTGTCGGTCGTGCACGCGGTCGAGGCGGTCAAGCGGGGCGCCGATCAGTACCTGGTCAAGCCGTTCGATGCCGACGATCTCCTGCTCGCGGTGCGCAACGCGCTCGAGAACCGCACGGCGGTACGCCTCGCCCGGGGACGGGAGCGGACCGGCCCGCTCGATGACTACGGATTGCTCGGAGACTCGATCCCGATGAAGGGGATTTATCGGGCGATCGAAAAGGCGGCTACGACCTCGGCGACGGTCCTCATCACCGGTGAAAGCGGTACCGGCAAGGAGCTGGTCGCGCGGGCGATCCACTACTCCGGCCCGCGGGCGTCGGCGACCTTCGTCCCGGTCAACTGCGGCGGAATCCCCGAAGGCTTGCTCGAGAGCGAGCTGTTCGGATATGTGAAGGGCTCTTTCACCGGGGCGACCGAGTCGCGCGCCGGGTTTTTCCAGACTGCCGACGGCGGCACTATTTTTCTCGACGAAATCGCGGAAACGTCGCTTTCGATGCAGGTCAAGCTGCTGCGCGTCCTTCAGGACGGCGAGGTCTACATGGTCGGTGCAAACAAGTCGCGGCGGGTCGATGTCCGCGTGCTGGCGGCCACCAACAAGGATCTGCATACGCTGGTCAAGAAGGGGCTGTTCCGCGAGGATCTTTTCTTCCGGCTCAGCGTGATCATGGTGGCGGTGCCGCCGTTGCGGGAGCGGGGCGAGGATATTCTGCAACTGGCCGAGTATTTCGTGGCCAAATACGCCGAGGAACAGGGGCGGCCGGCGCCGCATTTTTCGCCCGACGCGCTCGACGCCCTCCGGCACTACAACTGGCCGGGGAATGTCCGCGAGCTGGAGAATGTCGTGCAGCGGCTGGTTGTCATGAACGAGAACGATACGATCGGGGTCAGCGAGCTGCCATCGTTGATGCGTTTCCCGGCGCCGCGGCCGGGCGGGCTACTGCGGTCTATCGCCGAGGTGGAGGCGGAGCATATCGGCAACGTGCTGTCGAAAGTGGGGGGGAACAAAACGCGGGCGGCGGAAATACTTGGGATCGATCGCAAGACGCTCCGGGAGAAGCTGAAGCGGTACCGGATCGAACCGGAATGACACCCTTCGGGTGATTCGGGTCGGCTCCGGCTCGTGGTACTTCAGTGGGAGAATTTCATGGAAGCAAAATGTCTCTCCGACAAAGACGAATTTCCCGACGACGGCGTGCTGGCGCGGCATCTCG
>CAYPYM010000491.1:0-471 GCA_964414435.1 uncultured Ignavibacteriales bacterium
GTACGCTACCTGTGGATACACCTATCAATGCACGACATCGAAAACGGGGACATTTCCTCCTTACGGTCGATGCAGCGGCATTGGCCTCACTTTACGCAGGAGGGCAGCATGAAGTATACCTCATCGATGCTGGTGCTTCTGAGCGCAATCGTGATCGGTGGCGGCGTTTCCGACCGAACGGTGCTGGCGGGCGACGATCCCACAAAAGACCCCACTACTATAGCGGCGTACATGGAATTGGCCAAACCCGGCCCGGAACATGAACGGCTCGCGACACTGGCCGGCGACTGGACGCAGACGGTCCGGATGTGGATGCAGCCGGGGGGCGAACCGATGGAGTTTGACGGGACCAGTCACAACGAGATGATTCTCGACGGTCGCTTTCTCGAATGCCGCGGCACGAGCGGCGAAGGTCCGATGCAGATCACCACGCTTCAGATTATCGGTTTCGACCGTCGGACCGAGCAGTAC
>CAYPYM010000491.1:481-3193 GCA_964414435.1 uncultured Ignavibacteriales bacterium
CTGGGGAACGTACTCTGTCTTTGCTCAGGGTCCCTATTATGCCGATCGCAAGACGATTGTCATGGCCGGCTCCGACTACGATCCGGTTCTGGATCTCACGCAGGAGTTCGAAATGCACCTGCGGCTGATTGACGATGATTCGTTCGGATGGGACGTGGTGTTCACCGACTCGGCCCACGCGCCCGGCGGTGAACCGTTCCGCATGGTGGAAATCACGTACCATCGGGCCGATCGGTAACCGCCCGCTCGCGGAGCGGTTAACAGTTGCTCCCGTGACCGGTTTTTGCTTTCTTGCGGGACACGATGGGTATAACGTAAGGCAAGTATGAAACCGGTCCCGGAATATCTTCTAGCGGCTGCGCTCGTTGTGATGCTGATCGTTCTGGGCGGATGTTCGGACGATCCCCCGACCAAGCCGCCTGTCTCCGTAGCGGGCCAGTACACCTGCACTATCGTGAACACCTTCCCGCACGATTCGCTCGCATTCACCCAGGGGCTTCAGTGGGTCGATTCGCTTCTGTACGAGGGGACGGGCATGTACGACAGTTCGTCGCTCCGCCTGGTCTCACTCGAAACCGGACATGTCCTCTTCCGGCGGTCGCTGCCGGCCCATGCGCCGGCCTATTTCGGCGAGGGGATCTGCGTGGTCGGTGATCGAATTTACCAGCTCACCTGGCAGAACCATATCGGTTTTATCTACGACAAGAACACGTTCGACTCTGTCGGTTACTTCCGCTACCCGACCGAGGGCTGGGGGCTGACCTACGACGGTTCGCGCTTCATCATGTCGGACGGTTCTTCGTATCTCTATTTCTGGGATTCACTCGGCTGTCACGACTGCGACCAGACTCCTGCGCCGGATCTCCCGCGCGTGCGCGTTACGGATAACGGCACCGATGTCGTGCGGCTGAACGAGCTGGAATACATCAACGGCGAAGTCTACGCCAATGTCTGGCTCACCGACAACATTGTGAGGATCGATCCGTCGGACGGTCACGTGATCGCCTGGATCGACGCGGGCGGCCTGCTGACCCCGGCCGAGCAGGTGCACGCCGACGTACTCAACGGTATCGCGTACGATTCGACAAGTGATCGCCTGTTTCTCACCGGCAAGTACTGGCCGAAGCTGTTCGAGGTCGAGCTGGTCAAAGTGCAGGCGGCACCGTGAGGGCCCTTCGGGTCGAAGGCGGTATCCGACGACTGATAGGACACGCGGTGACGCTCGTGTTGTCGGTATTCCTGCTGTTGCTGCCGCCGGCGCTGACTTCCTGCTCCAAGGCGGAACAAAAACCTCCGGCCCGCAAGCGCATCCCCGTCTACGGCGTGAAAGTCATCAACACCTATCCGCACGATCCGGCCGCGTTCACCGAGGGGCTTGTGATCAGTGACGGCGTGATGTATGAAAGTACCGGTCAGAAGGGGAAGTCGAGTCTGCGGCGCGTGGGCCTGACGACCGGAGAGATTCTCCAGATCCGCAATCTCCCCGACACGCTGTTCGGCGAGGGGCTGACGGCGGTCGATGATCGCCTGATTCAACTCACCTGGCTCTCGCATATCGGCATGGTGTACGAAAGGGCCTCGTTCAATCTGCTCAAGCAGTTTTCCTATCTCACCGAGGGATGGGGGCTGACCTACGACGGCACCCATGTCATCATGAGCGACGGGACCTCGACCCTGCAGTTACTCGACCCGGAGACGCTCGAATATGTCGGGTCGATCGAAGTCAGGGCCAACGGCGGACCGGCCGGTCGGCTGAATGAACTGGAGTACGTCAAGGGGGAGATCCTCGCCAATCTCTGGCCGACCAGTCAGATTGCGCGGATCGATGCCAGGACCGGAGAGGTGACGGGATGGATCGATGGGTCGGGATTGCTCAGTAACGCGGATTACCAGCGTCAGGTTGATGTGCTCAACGGCATTGCCTACGATGCCGGAACGGACAAGCTGTATGTCACCGGCAAATACTGGCCGAAGCTGTTTGAGATCGAGTTGGTCGAACGCTGAAGCGGACGCCGCCTGATTCAATTTTCCCAATCGAGATTATCCAGCGCGAGCCGGAGGTGTCCGGCCATCTTAAATCGTTCGCGGATCAGCGAGTGCTTGCCGCCGCGGATAATGCCCCTGATGTGCGGCCCCGCCTTGCGGTAGCCGTCGGCCCCTCCGATCATCTCGTACAGCATCGCGACCAGGTCGTACACATCGGCCTGAATCCGCTCTTTCGTGGCCCGGCCGAGATCGAAGAAGTCGAGCAGGTGGACCTCAAAGCCGAGGCCGCGGCGCTTGACCATGATGTTGTCGGAATGGATATCGCCGTGGTATTCGCCCATGAAGTGAATCTGCTCCACTCCCAGTGTAAGTGCGTAGAGCAAATGCAGTGCCTCGAAAGGTGAAAGCCGCTTGCTCCGCTGGCGGGCGAGGTAGGCCGAAAGCATCTCACCGTCGACGAAGTCCGAGACGAGAAAGTCGTGCTTGCGGCCGTTGACGATGGCGGTGTCACGGTGGTGGTACTGGATGACGATCGGGCAGGAGCGGAGCTTGTACAGCTTGCGTGCGTACTTGAGAAGCGGTTCGCCCTTGATGCCGTTGCGCTGGAAAAAGAGCTTGGCGGCGCGGACGATGCCGGTCTGAAGCTCCTCGACCTTGTAGACTTCACCTTCCCAGCCGCCGCCGAGGAATTCGATAATTCGATAGTGGCTGCCGAGGGTGCGGCCC
>CAYPYM010000492.1:0-3170 GCA_964414435.1 uncultured Ignavibacteriales bacterium
ATCTGCGGCCAGCCGACGTCGCTGTCGTGGGGCGCCGAGTGCGAAGGGACTCACTCGTTGGGTGTCCTGAACTGGAACGCCGTCACGGTCTACCCCGAAGGTACCTCCGTGCGCAATCTGACTGTCGAGCCGCGCCTGGTTCTTCCCTCCGGATGGCGGTTCGCCACTGCCATGCCGGTGACGGCACGATCCGGCGACACGATTGTGTTCGCACCGGTGACATATGAGGAGTTGCTCGATTTTCCGGTCATCTGCGGACTCTATCTCAAGACCTACCATGTCGCGTCGACACCCTCGGCCGAGTACTTCATCGATGTGGCGGTTGATAACGAGTTGCTCCTGCCATTCGCCGACTCGGCTTTCACGAAACCCGGCTGGGCGCGCGTGGTACGGGAGACGGAGGCAATGTTCGGTCTGCCCCACTTCGACAACTATCATTTTCTGGTGCCCATCAGTGACTCGATCGGCCGCTACGGTCTGGAACATCGCAATTCCAGTGTCAACAGCAACGATGCCGGGAGCCTGCGTGACTATGACAAAACCCGCTACTCTCTTCAGTGGATTCTTCCCCACGAATTCGTGCACGCCTGGTGCGGCAAGTACCATCGCCCGGCCGGCATGAACACCCCTGACTACCAGACCCCCAAGGACATGGAACTGCTCTGGGTGTACGAGGGCTTGACAGACTATCTGGGCATGGTTCTCTCGGCGCGATCGGGTTTGATTGGGCGCAATTACTTTGTCGAAAACCTGGCCGACTACTGGGGAGCGCTGCGTCATGCCAAAGGCCGATCGTGGCGATCCCTGCGCGATATCGAGGTGACTACCTACAATGTCTGGGCCGGTTCGGAGAACTGGCAGTTCGAACGACTTGGAGCCGAATATTACCCGGAGGGAGGTCTGCTCTGGCTCGGTATTGATGCCCGCCTTCGAGAGCTTTCAGGCGGCAAGCACTCTCTCGATGACTTCTGCCGGTCGTTTCTCGGTTCAACCGACGCGTCTATCCATAGCGTCCCATACACCCGGGATGACGTTGTGGCAGCGCTGTCTCAACTGGCTGTATTCAACTGGGATTCATTGACCGCTGACTGGATCGATCGTGTGCGCGATTCTCTGGATGAATCACCCCTCAATCTGGCGGGCTGGAGATTCGATTACGGCCGCAAGAAATCGAAGTATGTGGCGGACACGGAGGCCCGAAATGCCTGCCACTACTACTACGAAACAGTCGGATTTGCATTGGCGGACGAAGACAATCGCATTCTTCAGATTGTCCCGGGCAGTCCCGGCGATCGGGCGGGACTCAGCACCGGGATGAAGATCCTCGGCGTCAACGGCAACGTCTTTGCATGCGAACGCCTTGAGCACGCCTTGTCCGACTCGGAAACGGGAAAGGAGATTTCGCTGATGGTTCAGTTCGATGATCTCATTCAAGAGCGGCGCGTGATATATGGCGGCGGCCTGAGATACCTCTGCCTTCGGCCGCTTGATGGCCGCCGCAACTGGCTCGGCGAGATCATCACGCCCGTCGTGGAGACCGGTTCCGAATCAAGCGAAGAGGCGATGAGGAATGAGGCAGCCCGGAGACACCCGGCTCCCCGTCCGGTGCCGCCGCCTCGTCTTGACTGATTGTGGTCGTTAGATTGTGGCTGGACCGTCAAATCGGATCTGAACTCAACGCGGCTCGCGTCGGGCAGAGTCTGCTGTTGTTTGCGGGGAATTGGACGACACCGGCGTGAGCGCCGTAAGCCGTTGCGGGCCATAGCGTTAAAAAAACAACTGCCGAAGGGGGGACTCGAACCCCCACGTCCATACGGACACTGCGCCCTGAACGCAGCGCGTCTACCAATTTCACCACTTCGGCATTGTCAAAGACATCGGTCGACGCCTACGGGAAAACACCCCGTTCGGCCGGCGACAACAGACGCCAATATAAACCGAATCTCCCCGAATGCAACTGGAATTTTGCCCGATCCCCACAGCCTCAGCGGGGGCCCACGATTCGTCCCCCCGGTCCCTACTGAGCCGGTTTCAACCGCCCCCACCAGCCCGGCCCGATCCGCCGGTCGTCGTCAAACAGACCGAAGTGAACCCGGTCGAACGATGAGTCCGACGGAATCGCCCGGATCACAAAGACAATGTCCTCCTTCTTCCAGGTCGGCACCCGCGGTGTCGGCATAAAATCGAAATTCTCGAACTTCCCCCTCGATCCCGGACGGTAGACGTGCAGGAACGCCCGGTAATTTTCGCGGTACTCCTGCTGCGGCTGAAGCGCGAATATCAGGTAGAGGCTGTCGCCGTACGGCACCGCATACGCACCGAGCATCGTGATCGAATCGCAAAACGCCTCTCCCCCGTGGGGCGGCATAGCGTGCCACGCCGACCAGTCGATATCGAGGTACCGGTCCATCCGCTCGATCCCCTGCGCGGTGAGATAGTCTTCGATCAGACGGACATGCGCCACCGCCAGCAGGCTGTCGGTGAGCTTGTGTATCGGGCGATCGGCCACTTCAGTATCGAACGGCAGCGGCGGCGTGTTGACCAGGAAGAGATTGTCGGCTTCCTGGGGCACAAAGAACCGTCGATCCGCCAGCGCTTTCTTAGAGAAGTGAAGGTCCTTCACGGTGTATTTGTTGGGATAGTTGTCCAGCGCGAACGTGACGATCGGGTCGCCGTCCTTGTACCGGGGCATGAAATAGTCGATCCGGTCGAACCGGTTGTCGCGAAACGCCAGGTTGAGCAGGTACGGATCATCTACCTGCTGCAGGAGAAAGAGCAATCGATACCGATCGGTGTAGTGAGCGGTCGGGTTGCTGTAGTGATGGTTGACCGCCACGAAGTCATATCCCGGGTAAAATGAGCAGAGCGCCTCCTCCGCGGTGAGGAACACATCCCCCTTGCGCTCGGCCATCGCCGCCTGATCGAGATGCCAGTTGGGCAGGTGGGTCTTGCGGGCGGTCTCGACCCCCGAGTGTTTCGCGACGGCATTGAACTGGTTCACAAACAGGATCAGCAGCAGCAGCGCCACCGCCGAGAGGGCTCGTCGGGCGCGGGCCGATTTCGACCGGAGAAGGCCCGCCACCGCCATCCCAATAAACGGCCCGGCCAGGTATGTCATCAGTTCGTTGGCCTTGATCAGGTTCACGGGGTGGTTGATCGCTCCGAGCGTG
>CAYPYM010000493.1:0-3169 GCA_964414435.1 uncultured Ignavibacteriales bacterium
GGCGGTGATAGAGGGTGACCTCGCTGAGTTTTCGGATATTTTCACCGAGGTTGGGGTGTTTTCGATCGAGGAGTCGCGGAAGATCCAGAGCGCGGCGAAACAGGCCGGGCTGAAGTTGAAGTTCCATGCCGACGAACTCGAGTCGCTCGGCGGGGCCGAGCTGGCCGCCGAATTAGGGGCGGTGTCGGCCGACCACCTCGTGTATATCTCAGAAAAAGGTATCAAGGCGATGGCGCAGGCGGGGACGGTGGCGGTGCTGCTGCCCGGCACGACTTTCTCGTTGGCCGGCAAGCAGTACGCACCGGCGCGGAAGATGATCGACGAGGGAGTGATCGTGGCGCTGTCGACCGACTGCAATCCGGGGTCGAGTTATTCCGAGTCGCTGCCGTTCATGCTGTCGCTGGCGGCGCTCCAATTGAAGATGACGGCGGCCGAGGCGCTCTCGGCGGTGACGGTCAACGCGGCCTGCGCGGTCGACCGGTCCGGCACGCTCGGGCGGCTGGAACCGGGGCTCAAGGCCGATCTGGTGATCTGGGATATCGCCGACTACCGCGAGATACCGTATCACTACGCGGTGAACCTGGTCTCGACCGTGGTGAAGAGCGGCAAGGTGGTGGTGAACCATTGATGCCGGTGCAGGGTGTAACAGGCAGGATGATGGCGAGACGAATTCAGATGGCCGTGATCGTGGCGGTTGCGCTGGCGATGATCGCCGGGTGCGGCGTGTATACGTTCAATCCGGCCGGGAAATCATCGATCAAATCAATCGCGATCGAGCCGTTTCAGAACGAGACGGTGCAGCTCGGGCTGGAAGATCAGATGACTAACGATGTGATCGATGCTTTTATCGCCAACGGCCAGCTCAAGGTGCTGCCGGCGCAGGACGCCGAGGCGGTGTTGCACGGGACGCTGGTGAAATACGAACGAAAACCGTACGAATACACCCAGAGCGGAGAGGTGCAGTCCTACGCGGTCACGATGGACTTCAATATCACCTTGAACGCCAACGACGGCTCGGAGATGTGGAGTCAGCAGATGACGCAGACGGGGGTATACGAACTGGCGACCCAGACGGAGGAGGACGGACAGAAGCTGGCGCTGTCGCGGCTGGTGGAAGCGATCCTCAACAAGACCACCAAGAGCTGGTGATCGGGGCGGCGGCGCCGCCCCGGGCGGCTATTAATGGTGCGAGGGCCGGAATTTCCGGCCATTGGCGTGTATAAGAAAGGCAAGGACGGTTATCTTCGGACGGACGGACGCCGACCGTTACAATGTTGACAGCCCGGATCCCGGATATTATCTATCGACGTGGAAGGATCAATCGCATGAAATGGCAGATCTGGAAAATGTCGGCGGCGGCCGTCGTTCTGGCACTGTGTCTGGTGGCGTCGCCGCGGGCGGCCAGTATCAACAAAAACGCCGGAACGAGTTCGTTCAGTTTTCTCAAAATCAATCCCGGCGCCCGGGCGGTGGCGATGGGCGGGGCGTTCACCGGCCTGGCCGACGATGAGTTGTCGTTTTACTACAACCCGGCCGGCCTGTCGGGGTTCGAGAACCGTCGGGTGATCGGCGACTATATCAGCTATTTCGCCGACATGCAGTCCGGGATGGTCGGCTACGCCGCCCCGATCGGGGTCGATCACGTTGTCGGGTTTCACATCAGCTATCTCAACTACGGCAATTTCACCGAGACCGACCTGTCGGGCAACACGCTCGGCGAGTTCGGCGGCAGCGATATCCTGTTCGGTGTGACGGGCGCGATGCGCTATCGGTACAATTGGCAGTTCGGCGCCACGCTCAAGTTCATGTATGAGAAAATCCAGGACTATTCGGCGACCGGGCTGGCCACCGATCTCGGGGCGCGTTACAGCCGCAACCGTGACCGGATGTCGTTCGGGCTGATGGTCCAGAATCTCGGCTTCCAGTTGTCGTCACTCGGCACCGATACCGACAAGCTGCCGCTGACGTTTCGGGGGGGCGGCGCGGTCCGTCCGACCGGGTTGAACATCACCCTGGCGGCGGATGTGATCGTGCCGGTTGACAATTCCCCGGTGATCGCGATCGGTGGTGAGTATTTCGAGCTCAAGCCGCTGTATATCCGGCTGGGGTGGAACAGCTTCGGAAGCAATTACCGCACCGCCGATTCGCAGGACAGTTGGGCCGGCCTCGGAGTCGGCGTGGGCTTTGATATCAAGGAATTTCAGATATCGTACGCGTTTGCGCCCGGCGCGGAGCTGGGTGACACGCATCGAATCACGTTTACAGGTGGCATATAGGGAATGAAAAGGCACGTAATAGCCATGCTGCTGGCGATGTTCGGCCTTGCCGCGATCGCCGGCTGTTCCGGCAATAAGCCGTCGGACCCCAAGGCGACGGTCATCGCCATGTTCGGCGCCATGGAGAAGAACGACAAAGCGACGCTCGCCCACCTGCTCGACCTCAGCGAGCTGATGAAGAACTACAACCAGGATTATGCGCTGAACACCGATCAGCCGCGCAAGTTCACCAACCCCGAGCAGATTCTCGACGACCTCACCGACGGCGGCGAGACCAAGACCCGCTGGTTCTCGTTACAGCGGATCATCAACACGGTGGAGGTCAACGGCGATCAGGCGACGGTTGAGGTGACGTTTGTCGACAAGCAGTCGTCGCACGGTTACCTGACCAAGTTCGGCCTGCACATCGTGCAGGGGCGCTGGAAAATCTACAGCTTCAATGTCCTCACTCCGGCTGACAGCAATTAGCCGCCCGGCCGCGATCGCGGTTCTGGCGGCGATGTTGTCGTTGGTCGGCTGCTCGCGGTCCGTGAAGCAGCCGCAGCCGGGCGATGTCACGGTGGAGCAGCTCCATCAGATGGTGCAAAACGGGCAGCGAGTATTCCTGCTCGATGTCCGCACGGCGCAGGAGTTCGCGGCCGACCGTCTCCCCTTCGCCAACCTTCGGATTCCTTTCGACAGTCTCGCCCAGAACCGGGACCGGTTGCCCGATACCTCGGTGACTATCTACGCTTTCTGTCGCACCGGCCGTCGGAGCGGAATCGCCGTGAAGCGGTTGACCAAGCTCGGCTACCATCATCTGGTGAATGTCGAGGGGGGGATCACGGCGTGGAAGAAGGCGGGGTATCCGACGGTGAGCGAGGCGCCGGCGCAGTAAGGGGCGATTGCTGACG
>CAYPYM010000494.1:0-3156 GCA_964414435.1 uncultured Ignavibacteriales bacterium
AGATAGAACACGCCGGATGCAAATGAGATGAGCTGATAGCTGAGTGTGGCCTCCTGCCGGCTGCTGCCGCCCAGGACGTTGAACAGGAGCATGTGAGAGACAGACTCAAATATCTCACGTCCCTTCGTCGAAATGGGATTGTGGGAGGTGAGAACACCCAGGACGGTGTACCCATCGCCGAGGAAATATGTCTTCGCCCGAAGGAAATAGAACCCGGCGGCCAGCAGAAGCGCCACCGCCGTCGCGGCGATAGTGTAGCCGCGACTGGTGCCGCGTTCTCCCGTGAGATATTTCCGGAAACCGAGCTCTCCCGCCAGACCGAGGACGAGTCCGCCGACCAGCATCGCGGCCAGCCCCCAGGTCGGAAAAAAGGCCAGTACGCTGAACGACCAGCCCGCCCTTGAATCCGGAAAAATCGCCCCGATCAGATAAGCGACAAGCATGAGGCCATAAAGCCCGAAGGCGGGCAATAACGATTGCACAAATGGTCGGCCGTTGGCAGTCGAATCTGACACAAACATCCTCGTGACGGGTCGGCAGGTTCCACCCTGGTGGCGGCAGGCCCCGCTGTCCGCATTATCTCGTTGCACAACAGCAACTTGGCTGGGCATCACCATACTCTTCGGGGGCGCTGTGGCTGCCCGTAATCAACGTGATGCTCCCCGGAAAGATCGGCGCGAACGGTCCATAAGTCAACACCGGATCTTCCACCGGCGCCATCGGGCGGCTCGCCTCAAGTTCCGGCCCGCCGATTCCGTTAATAATGATATGGAGCAGCATATCCCGCAACAGGTCCTGCATTACGTCACCGCCGAGAAGCTCGGCGAAGGCTTCGCCGGCGAAACCCACAAAGCCTGGGACACCGTCCTCGAGCGCTTTGTCGCCCTGAAATTCCTCCGCCCGGACCTGACCGGCAACACCGCCTTCCGTGCCCAGTGCCTCGCCACGCTACGCGAACTGACCGAGGCCGACCATCCGAATATCGCCACGATTTACGGCGCGCATAAGATCGACACCGGCTATGTCATCGCCATGGAACTGGTCGAGGGCCACACCCTGCGCGACGTCATCCGCTCCGGGCCGATCGACAACGAAACGTTCCTTCATATTGCCCGCCAGACCGCGGCGGCGATCAACTACGCCCATAAGCATCACATCGTGCACGGCTGCTTCAACCCGACCAGCGTGATGATCTGCCAGGACGACTCGGTGCGACTGGTCGATTTCGGCCTTTCTACGCTCCTCATCGAGCGCGAGAATCCCGATTTTGTCCCCTCGACCGAGGTTGTCCGCTATCGCGCCCCGGAGGAGATCACCGGCGAGGAAATTACGCCGATGGCCGATCTGTTCAGTCTCGGGGCGGTGTTCTACGAACTGCTCGCCGGCGCCACCGCCTTTCCGGGCCAGGATATCAAGGTAATCGAGGAAGCAATTCTCCGGGATGAACCCAATTTCGCCCGGCTCCTTCCCGATGTGAAGACTCCCGGTGATACCGTTCTCGTGCTCGAGAAGCTCCTCGCCAAGAAGCCTGCCGACCGTTTTGCCAACGCCGCCGAATTGCAGGTCACACTCGACGAGATCGTGCGTTTCGAGGAAAACGACAAATTCCGCGAATTCCTCAAGGTCAAACCGACAACGAGCCGGGAGTACCTGATGATCTCACTTCTGGCCGCGCTGCTGCTGATCTTCTGGCTCGTCATCACCACCGTCCGGCACTAACCGCCTGCCCCCCTTCACCATGCTGCGCCGGATCGGCCGGCTTTCCGCAGAATTCGCGCCGCCGCGACTCAACAGCCATCACCAAAAAGATGTTTACCCCCGCCCGGCAATTGGGTATCTTACAGGGTTTGTGTGACTCGAAAGTAAAGGAGGCCGTAGAGCCGTGTCCTCATTCAAAATAGTGCATAATTCCGAGGTGATCGCCATTTCCTCGCGCCAGAGCGTTGTCCCGCTTCGCGATGTCGTGGTCTTCCCGCACATGATCTACCCCCTGCTGATCGGCCGGGAATTCACCATCAAGGCGCTCAAGGAGGCGATGGAAGGAGACCGCCAGGTGCTGCTGCTGGCCCAGAAACTGGCCAGTGTCGACAGCCCCGGCGCCGACGATCTCTTCGATGTCGGGCTGGTCGCCCGAATCCTTCAGGTTATGAAGATGCCCAACGGCACGTTCAAGGTTCTGGTCGAAGGACTCGCCCGGGCCGAGGTGGTGTCGTTTATCAAGTCCGACGATTTCATGCAGGCACGGGTCAATATCCGCGCCGCCGAGCCCGAGCCCCCCTCGCGCGAAATCGAGGCTCTCTCCCGCTCGGTCATGGAGCTGTTCACCGAATACGTGCACCTCAACCGCCGTGTGCCCGACGAAGTCCTCGTCACGCTGGCGTCGGTCGAACAGTACCAGCAGCAGGCCGACACGATCGCCGCCCAGCTGCTCCACCGCAAGGAAACCAAGCAGGAACTGCTCGAAACCTTCTCGGTCCGCAAGGAGCTGATGCTCCTGGCCAAGATCCTCAAGGAGGAGATCGAGATTCTCAAGATCGAGCATAAGATCGACGGCGACGTGCGCGAATCGATGTCACGCTCGCAGCGCGAGTTCTACCTGCAGCAGCAGCTCAAGGCGATCAAGGACGAGCTGGGGCAGTTCGACGAACCGGGCGCCGAGGTCGACGACCTCTACGGCCAGCTCGAAAGCCGCGACTACCCGGAATCGGTGGTCGAGAAAGCCGAAGAGGAGATCAAGAAGCTGGCCAAGATGCACCCTTACTCGGCCGAGTCGGGCGTGATCCGGTCGTATCTCGAATGGCTGCTCGCCCTGCCGTGGGACAGCGAGACCGAGGACCGCACCAATTTCTCCGAGGTTCGCTTTATTCTCGACGGCGATCATTACGGCCTGGAAAAAGCCAAGCAGCGCATTCTCGAACATCTCGCCGTGATCCGGCTGGCCGGCACGGTGCGCGGCCCGATCCTCTGCCTGGTCGGCCCGCCCGGCGTCGGCAAGACATCGATCGGCCGTTCGATCGCGCGCGCCCTCGACCGCAAGTTTGTCCGCATGTCGCTCGGCGGCGTGCACGACGAAGCCGAAATCCGCGGCCACCGCCGCACCTATATCGGCGCCATGCCCGGCCGCATCATCCAGGGCCTCAAGCGGGCGGCGTCATC
>CAYPYM010000495.1:0-3155 GCA_964414435.1 uncultured Ignavibacteriales bacterium
GGCCTGTAGCGAGCGCTCGACGCGCTGTGGCGCCATCACGGTCGTGAAGATGATCACCGCCGGTGCGATTACAAACACGGCGCGGTCGGCGAACACCGGAATCCAGTCCTCTTTCGTAAATATCTTGATCATGTCGGCCACTACCTGAAGGATTCCAAACGGACCGACTCGGTTGGGGCCATAGCGATCCTGCCAGAGCGCGAGCAGACGGCGCTCCAGCCAAATAAGACCAGGAGCCACAATGAACACGATCAACAGGATACCGATCGCGACAATTGCCGAAAGGAGGTAGTGGTTCATGCCGTTACCTCCGTCGAGATTTCGCCGGGCACCGGCAGCCTGACATGGGCGACACCGGGGATCCCCATTGGAAGCCCGATCACCCCGCGCGGCAGGCCGTTAATAAGGCGCGCCTGCAGTTCAATCTCAACTTCGCCGAGCGTAACGCGCACCATGGACCGGTCCGAGATGCCCATCGAGGCGGCATCATCCGCGCTCATGCCGACATACGGATCCGGGAGGCGTGTTGCAACGGCGGCGCCTTGTGCGCTCGTTTCATCCGATCCGAAAATATGGTGCAGGGGTACGATCAGTTTCTGACGTTCCGTCGGGACGAACGCCTCCGGTGTCTTCGTATAGTATCCGCGCGATGCCGGCCGGGCCGGTTCGACTAATCGGACACCCGGATCCCCGCCCCGCAGCGGGCCGTCGACCTCCTGCTGGTATTTCGCCGTCGACTGCACCGAATTCCAGCCCGGTGACCAGAAGAACGGGATGAGCGCTGCATCCGGCGGGCGGCCGAGGTACCCTTCCTGCGAAAAACTGAGAGGCGAATCGAAATCGATCAGCGGCTGCGGTTCGTGCACGCTGCGGTCGGCGGTCATGGCGGTACGGCCGCTGAATCGGTGCGGCGACCGGGCGACCCGCCCGCCGTTAATCCGGTATGACGCATCGGGAGCCGGCGCGGCGTCGACCGCCGTAACACCGGTGGCCAGCAACGCCGCCCGGGCGATATCGTCGAAGCACTTCCATCGATCGCCTTCTTCCCGTTCCAGCCGCCGCATGATATCCAATATCCACCGCCACGACTCGCGGATGACAAGGCCGGGTTGCAGCGCCGCAAAATACCGCTGGGCGCGTCCCTCGGAATTCACCACCGTACCGGTCGCCTCGGAAAACGTCGCCGCCGGCAGGACGAGGTCCGCCTCGCGAGTCGTCGGCGTTTCGATGTGATCGAGAACGAACACCTGACGACAGGATGCGAGCAGGCGATCGACTATCGAAGCATCCGCACGGCGGTACAGATCGTTCTCGAGGACGATCAAGGTATCGATCTCACCGGCCTCAGCCTGCGTTACGATTTCATCGAGATTTTTGCCTCCGCTCAGACCGATTCCGACCGAATTGACCTCCGGCGCGACAAGCGCAATTCCCGCCCGTTCGTTGTCTTTCGCCAGTGCCCACGCCACGTTGGCTGCGGCGCGGACAATCGCATCGCTGCCGAGACTTGCACCGGCAATCACCACCGGTCGCTCGGCGCCCTTCAGGTCGGTCGCCGCCTTCCTCGCGAGAGCCAGCGTGTCCGGAGCGAGGTCATCGACGGCAGGTGCCGAATTGTCCAGCTCATGCGCTATCGCCATACCGAACCGCGCGATATCGTCGGGAGCGGCGTGGAGTGCGCCTGTCGAAAGGCGGTCCAGCTTGGTTGCCGCAATCGAAGCGATGTACAACGGGCCGGTCTCGTCCTGAAGCAGGCCGCGAACGGCGTGATCATTCCAGTGCGGTATCTTCAATTTGTCGGCCGCCTGCATCGGCTTGTTGCGTACCGCCTGACGAACCGCCAGCGCAACCATCGGAGCGGTGTTGGTGAGATCTTCGCCGAGCACGACGACCGCGTCGGCCCGTTCAATCTCGTTGAGCGACAGCGAACGCGCCGGCCCCTCGCGGAGCACCTCTATGATGCGTTCGAGTACCGCGCCTTCGGGCGAGCCGAGGCCGTGACTGAAATTCTTCTCCCCTACCAGAGTGCGGAGGGCGTGGTTTGATTCGAGGCTGGCGCGCGACGAACCGATCCCGACAACGCGCTTGCCGGCGTGGACAGCGTCGACTGCGCGGTCGATCGCGGCCTTTTCATCGGCCGTGACGAACTCGCCCTTCCGATCGCTCCGCATCCTCGCCTCACGAATGCGATCCGGGCTGTTGACGAACTCGTAGCCGAAACGACCCCGGTCGCACAGGAAATAGCCGTTCACCTGGCGATTGTACCGATTGAGGGTGCGGACCACGCGATCGTAGCGCGTGCCGGCGATCGTATTGCAGCCGACTCCGCAGTGCTGGCAGATCGACGGCGCCCCCTGCAGGTCCCACTTGCGGGCGTAGTGCTGCTTGAGCGTCTTGTCGGTGAAGACGCCGGTCGGGCAAACCTCGACGAGGTTGCCGCTGAACTCGTTTTCGAGCGTGCCGTCCTCGGTGCGGCCGAAATAGACGTGGTCGTGGGCCGAGAAGACATCGAGATCATCGCCGCCGGCGAAGTCGCGATAGAATCGCACGCACCGATAGCAGGCGATACACCGGTTCATTTCATGATTTATGAACGGTCCGAGGTCCTGATTGCGGTGGGTGCGCTTGTTGAAACGGAACTCGCGGTAGTTGTGACCGGTCATGACGGTCATATCCTGGAGATGGCACTCGCCGCCTTCGTCGCAGACCGGACAGTCGTGCGGGTGGTTGACCATGAGCCACTCGATCACGCTGGCGCGGAATTCCACCGCCTGCAAGGCCTTGATGGAAATGCGGGTGCCGTCCTCGGCGGCCAGCATGCAGGCCATCTGAAGCTTGCCCCTGTCGTCATGCTCGTCCTTATACTGGATAACGGCACACTGCCGGCAGGCGCCCACCGAACCGAGGGCCGGGTGCCAGCAGAAATAGGGCAGATCGAATCCAAGCGACAGCACCGCCTGAAGCATGTTCTGGCCGGCCTTGACCTCGTACGGTTTATTTTCGATGTATATCGTCGGCATAATTTTCAACCTACCGGTACGGGCACCGCTCCTCCCGGATATGGCGTTCGAAATCCTCGCGGAAGTACTTGAGACCGCTCTGGAGCGGCTCAACCGCCCCGGGCGCGAGCGCACAGAAGGTGTTGCCGGGGCCGA
>CAYPYM010000496.1:0-3152 GCA_964414435.1 uncultured Ignavibacteriales bacterium
GGCTCAGCATGACGTCCCAAGGCTCAGCATGACGTCCCAAGGCTCAGCATGACGTTCCATTGGCTCGGTATGACGGTAGGGGCTGCGGACAAGGTCAAAACCGCGAGGGTTTTGGCCTACTCGAAGACCGGCGCGAGTGGGGCGGCTCCGTCAGATCACACCCGCCCTCCGGGCGGGCAGGATCTGACGGAACACCTTACCGGGATACCCACTTAAAGAAGCAGCCGCCCGACGTTTGGTGGATCGGACGGCCGCGGTCGTCTCGAGGCAGAGATTTATCTGTTATACCCGGCGTAAGCCGGTCGGTTTTCCCGGTCACCCCTTGACCGGTGCAACCCTTCGACAGGCTCAGGCCTCTCTTATTCTGATCTGCTCGTTACGCTTTCTTCAGAAGTTCGTTCACGCGATCCCAGTTGATCACGTTGAAAAACGCCTCGACATATTCCGGGCGGCGGTTCTGGTACTTCAGGTAGTACGCGTGCTCCCAGACATCGATGCCGACCAGCGGCGTGAGGCCCTCGATAAGGGGCGAATCCTGGTTGGCGGTACTGGTGATCTCCAGGCCCTTTTTGCCCATGACGAGCCAGGCCCAGCCGGAGCCGAACCGTCCGCCGGCGGCGGCCGAGAATTTCTCCTTGAACTGGTCGAAACCGCCGAAGGTCTCCTTGATCTTGTCCGCGATCGGGCCGCCCAGCTTGACGTCTTTTTTCAGGAGCGGCCAGAAGAACGAGTGGTTGGCGTGGCCGCCGCCGTGGTTGCGCACCGCGGTGCGGATATCCTCGGGGATCTTGTTCAGGTCGCGGAGAAGGTCTTCGACCGAGCGGTCCTGCAGGTCGGGGTGCTTCTCGAGCGCGGCGTTGAGCTTATTAATGTAGGCCTGGTGGTGCTTGGTGTGGTGGATTTCCATCGTTTTGGCGTCGATGTACGGCTCGAGGGCGTCGTAGCCGTAGCCCAGTTCGGGCAGGGAGTGAATCGTTGCGGTAGCCATGGGGTCCTCCATAATCTGTTCGAGCGTCGATCACATGGATTCAACAACTCTATTATTCATCACGTTGTTTTCCTACAACAGGGAACCGGGAGACGGGTTCCGCGTTACAGCAAAAAATCACGGAGCCGCCGGGAAGACTTACTCGCGCCCAAAGAAAACGCTCGTGCGTGCGTATATAGGGTAGTCATTTCGGAACAACACCTGAGGGAGAACCGATGGATTCGATTTACAATCGCGATATGGTCAAGCCGATGTGGGAGGAACTCAAGAATGTCGGCGTCGAGCCGCTCACCACGCCCGAAGCGGTCGACAGCATTATGGCCGAGAAGGCCGGCACGACCCTGGTCGTCGTCAACAGTGTCTGCGGCTGCGCCGCCGGAACCGCCCGCCCGGGTATCGCGCTGGCGCTGCAGAACAAGAAGATCCCGGACCGGCTCTACACCGTGTTCGCCGGGGTCGATCGGGCCGCGGTCGAACGGGCGCGGTTCCACATGGGCGACGTGCCGCCGTCGTCGCCGTCGGTGGCGTTGTTCAAGGACGGCGAACTGGCCTTCATGATGCCGCGGCAGTTTATCGAGGGGCGCTCCGAGCAGGAGGTCGCCGCGATGCTCGCCGAGGCGTTCGACAAGTACTGCAGCGCCGAGGGACCCTCGGTGTCGCGCGAGCAGATGTTTGCCGCGTTCGGCGCGGTCGACCCGGAGAAATGTGGGTCGGATTATAAGAATTGACCGTAGCTGCGGCCCCCGGTTATATAACCAGGGCGCCGCAAAGTAATAGACAGACTTTGCCAACCAGCTGAGCCGGTGAGCGGGATTTCTTGAGAGGATCCCGTCAGCCGGCTCTTCGGGTGTTGGCCGGTCTCCGAAAGAGAAAGGTCGGATGATATGCCGAGGATAGCCGGAGTCGCCACGGTCGTGCCGCCGTACCGGGTCGGACAGGATGAGGCCCGGAAATTTGCCCGTACGGTCTTTTCAGCCCACCGTCGCGATATCGAGCGACTGCTGCCGGTGTTCGACCATGCCGGGATCGATGCGCGCTATTTTTCGAAGCCGCTCGAGTGGTTCGCCGAGACGCATCCGCTTGAGGAGAAAAACGACTTTTATATCGAATCGGCCACGGCGTTGGGGGAGAAGGCGGCACGCGACGTTCTCCGACAGGCGGGGCTGGCCGCCGACCGGATCGACTATATCATCTATGTCAATACGACCGGGCTGGCGACGCCGTCATCAACCGGCTGGGCTTGCGCCGCGATATCCGCCGCACCCCGATCTGGGGGCTGGGCTGTGCGGGCGGGGCGGCCGGACTGGCCCATGCGCATCATCACGCGCTGGGGCACCCGGATCAGCGAATTCTGTTGGTGGCGGCGGAACTGTGCGGTCTGACCTTTAGCGCCGACGACATGTCGAAGAGCAACCTGGTGGCCACCGCGCTGTTCGGCGAAGGGGCGGCGGCGGTGCTGGTAACGGGTGATTCGGTTCCGGCCGAGGGTCCGGAGATTGTCGACACCCGCTCGCAGTTTTATCCCGACTCGCTTGATGTCATGGGCTGGAACGTTACGAATACAGGCCTCCAGGTGGTGTTTGCCCAGCGGATTCCGGATATTGTGGCGGAGTTCGCCCGCGACGATCTGGGGGCGTTTCTTGATTCGCATGGCCTCGGGTTTGACCGGATCGGCCAGTTTCTGTTTCATCCCGGCGGCACCAAAGTAGTCGAGGCGTACGAGCGGGCGCTGGATCTCGCCCCCGAGCGGCTGGGATACAGCCGTGGCATCCTTCGGGATTTCGGTAATATGTCGTCGGTGACGGTTCTGTTCGTGCTCGAGCGGTGTCTTCGGGAGGGGGGATTGAAGTCCGGCGATATGGCGCTGGTGTCGGCGCTCGGGCCGGGGTTTTGTTCGGAGTCGTTGCTGCTGCGGGGATGATTCGGCGCGCGACTGGTCCGGGCGAAATCGTTCCGCAAAGGCGGCTTTTTCGGCCATAATACGGGCCTGATCGGGCGACAAAAAGGGCTTGATTTCGATGGGGGGATGCTCTATACTATTCGCCCCGGACGCCGTCAGGCGGCGGGGATCATACCGGGGCCGCGAGGTTCCGCCCAGTCCGACAGTATTGCGCCATTAGCTCAGTTGGTAGAGCAGCTGACTCTTAATCAGCGGGTCCGGGGT
>CAYPYM010000497.1:0-3152 GCA_964414435.1 uncultured Ignavibacteriales bacterium
TTTCCGATAGTCGATCGGGGTCGACTTTTCCTGATCCGGCTCTTTGCCGGTCAGTTTGTCCTTCAGCAGGTTGACCATTCCGAACAGATCGCCCCGGATCGACTTGGACGCCTTCCGGTTCTCCTGCTGAATCTTGACATAAATCTCCTCGCGGTGGACGACGACATCGCTGGGCGCATCAATCCCTATGCGCACCTGACGTCCGTGTATACCAAGCACGGAGACTTTGATCTTGTCTCCGATGGTAATGGACTCGCCCAACCTCCGTGTTAGAATCAGCAATCTACCCTCCGTGGTAACTGTTTAGGGTTAGTGGACTACACTCCTGTTATCGTCCGACGATCCCCATCCCGGAGATCACTGTATCCAGCGCCTGGTCCATGGTGGTGATGACGCGGGCGGCCGCGTCGTAGGCATGCTGGAACTTTATCATATTGGCCATTTCTTCGTCGAGTGAGACCCCCTCGACCGACTGCTGCGCGTTCTGCGTCTGGTTGACGAGGAGGGTGAAATTGTCGGTATACGACTCCGCCTGATGCGACTCGACGCCCAGTTTTCCGATCAGGCCGTCGTAGTAGTCATTGATCGAGGTGGTGCCGTTGATCATCACGCGCTGGTTGCGCAGGTCCTGAATCGCCAGCGCGATAGAGCCGTCGCCGACGGCGCCGGTGCCCGAGGCGGCGATCTTCTCCGGCGCCACGGTAATATCTTCGTTCAGCCGCATGGTGGCGGCATCGGTAAAGCGCGGATCGAAGAAGTCGAGGCCGGTGGAGCCGTCGAGACCGTAGCCCGAGCGGTGCACCTCGTTGACCCTGGTGATGATCGTGCTCGCGAGCGTGTCGAGTTCGTTCTGGTAGCGCGGAATGACCTCGTCGCGGGTGTCGAGCAGCCCCTTGAGCTGCCCGTTGATATTCTTGATGACGACCTTGGTGCCTTTCCAGACGAGGTCGTGCGACACCTTGCCATCGACGTTGACGGTGCGGGTTTCGATCGGGATGGAATCACTTCCGGCGACGATTTCCATCGAGCCGATCAGGACGCGGACGCCGCCGTTGCTCATCTGGATGGTGTTGACGTCGACGATGGACGAGAGTTCGTCGATCATCTGGTCGCGGCGGTCGCGCAGGTCGCTGGCCTCGGTGCCGTCGACCTCGCTCGCGATGATCTGCCGGTTGACACTGGCGATTTCGGATGAGAGGCGGTTGACCTCGGTGGTGTATGAGACGAGATCGCCGTCGACCGACTGGCGGAGGCGTTCGAGGTCGCGCGAGAGCGACTGGAACTGTTCGACCATGAGCGAGGCGTTGCTGACGACCTGCTCGCGGTTGGTGGCGTTGGGGTTCTTGGCGAGATCGTCCCAGGAGTTCCAGAAGTTATTCAGGCGATCCTGAAGGGTGTTGTCGTTCGGTTCGTTGAAGAGCGACTCGACCTGGGCGAGGACCTTCTGTTTGTACTGCCACTGGCCGAGCGATTTGTTCTGCTGGCGGAATTGCTGGCCGAGGAACAGATCGCGGACCTGGCGGATGTTTTCGACAGTAACGCCGGTGCCGACGGCGCCGAAGGCGCTGAATTCGGGGTAGGTGGCGCCGATCTGGACCCGCTGGCGGGTGTAGCCGGGGGTGTCGACGTTGGCGATGTTGTGCCCGATCGTCTGGAGGTAGACCTGGTTGGTCAGGAGGGCACGTTTTCCGATTTCCAATCCCTGGAATAAGCCGGGCATCAGACCCTCCTGTCCAGACCGACCGTGCCGGGCGTTGACGGCGCCGCGCCGACGGGCGAGTAGCCGCCGGTGGGGCTGCCGATACGCGCCAGCAGTTCCATGGTCTTCTTGATGTATTCGCGCGATTTGTTGATGAGCATCGCGTTTTGATTGCGGACCGTAAGAATCTTATCGTTGAGGCCGAGGATGGCCTCGCGCAGGGAGAGCAGGCGGTCGGCGCGGTTGTGGTCAACCATTTCGACGAGGCGGGTGACGGTCAGGTCGCCGTCGATGGCGTTGACCGAACGGATTTCGGCGAGGACCTCTTCCCGCTCGCGGGCGAGGAGCTGGCTTTCGGTCAGCTTTTCGCGCTGGAGTTCGGTGACGAGGTTAAGTTCGGCAAGATCGTTGGTAACGAGTGCCTGCTGCTGACGTTCGAGCAACACGAGGAATTGTTCGAAAAGGGCAGCTTCCCTGCCGATTATGTCAATGAGGGCGTCAACCATGTTTATGCTTCCTGCAATACCTTTACTTTACTATCGGTCAAGCCGTTACGACCCTTTAGGCGGGTCGGTCGCGAGACCGGCTTTGTATTCTTCGAAGGCCGCCATCACCTTTTCCACGTAGTCGGTCGTTTCGCGGTATGGCGGGACGCCGTTGTGGCGGCTGACCGCGCCGGGGCCGGCGTTGTAGGCGGCCAGGGCGGTCCGGAGATCGCCGAAGCGATCGATCAGCTTTTTCAGGTATTTCGACCCGGAGAGGATATTCTCGCGGGCGTCAAACACGCGCCGGACGCCGAGATCGGCGGCGGTGCGGTCGGTGAGCTGCATGAGGCCCTTGGCGCCGGCCGGCGAGACGGCCTTGCGGTCGCCGTTGGATTCCGTCTTGATCACGGCAGTGATCAACGCCGAATCGAGCTGGTGGGCCCTGGCGGCTTCATCGATCAGTTTGCCGTACCGGCGCCGGATCGGGTCGGTTTCGACCGGCGTGGCCGGCTTCTCCCCCGTTTCGGGCGGAGTCGAAACCGGGCGCCGAATCTGGGTCGGCGGATCGGTCAGTTCGACCGGGCGGCTGCCCGGCTGCTCGATCGGCAGGTGGTGGACTTTGGGCAGGAACGGCTGGTCCTGGCCCCGATCGAGCGGACGGATATCGACCGGCTGATCGGTATCGGTGTATTCGGCGACAACCAATTTTTCGAGTGAGTTGTAGAGCAGGTCGGAAATCGAGCCTTTGCCGCCGGAGGCCATATCTTTGGCGAGATAAACGTCGAACATGTCGGTGAACGTGTCCTTGCCGAGACTGCCCGACATCGGGAGATTCTCGGAGAGCGGGCTGTCCTTCACCGTTTTGCGCATTTCCTTGAGCATCTGGTACATGAAGAGCGACTCGAATTCTTTGGCGGCGCGTTTCAGGCGCTCCTTCTCCTGTTCGAGCGACTTGCCCTTTTTCCCTT
>CAYPYM010000498.1:0-3148 GCA_964414435.1 uncultured Ignavibacteriales bacterium
CGGGCCGCCATGGCACGGTGGCGCCGTAACGGTTAAGACGGTTAAACTGACCGACACCATCATGCGAGACCAGTTCGAAACCTAGAAAATCGTCTGTATCGGGCTGAACTACCATGCCCATGTCAAGGCCAGCTATTCGGCCGATGAGGCTCCCGAGCGCCCGCTTATCTTCCTCAAGCCGCCCTCGGCGGTGATCGGCCCGGAGGAAAAGATCGTTCACCCGAAACAGTCTCAGCGGGTCGACTACGAGGCCGAACTGGGTGTCGTGATCGGCAAGGCGGCCAAAGACGTCTCCGAGGTCAACGCCCCCGACCACATCTTCGGCCTGACCTGCGTCAACGACGTCACCGCACGGGATCTGCAGAAGGTCGATGGCCAATGGTCGCGCGCCAAGGGCTTCGACACCTTCTGCCCGATCGGGCCGTGGATTGTCACGGACAGCGACTTCTCCGATCTGCTGGTCGAAGGCATCCTCAACGACCAGATTATGCAGTCGGGCCGGACGGTGCAGATGATTTTCAAGATTCCCTACCTGATCAGTTACATCTCGTCGGTGATGACCCTGCTGCCGGGTGACATCATATCCACCGGGACCCCCTCCGGAATCTCGCCGATGAAACCGGGTGACAAGATCGAAGTGCGGGTCGAGGGAGTCGGAACGCTGGTCAATCACGTTGCCTGACGTCAACCGGCCGGCGGTTCAGGCGTACAAAGGGTAAGGCGGAGCGAAGGAAAACCCGTTTGGGACAGGGACGAGTCATGACCGAACGACTGTATTATCGAGACCCGGGACTGGTCGAGTTTGACGGCCGCATCGTGGCGGCGGGGCGCAACGATGACCGGCACTATACCGTCCTGGATCGAACCGCCTTCTATCCGACTTCCGGAGGCCAGCTTCACGACCTCGGCCGCCTCGGCCACGCCGATGTGGTCGATGTGATCGAGGATGAATCGGGCAATATCCGGCACCTGACCACGGAACCGGTCGGGACGGTCGGGGAAGTCGTCCGCGGCAGCATCGACGCGGCCCGCCGTCGCCGCCACCGTCAGCAGCACACCGCCCAGCACATTCTCAGTCAGTCATTCATCGAGTTGTACGGGCTGGAAACGGTGTCGGTGCATCTCGGTGAGGAGTACGGTGCAGTCGAATTGGACGCCGAAGACGTTTCGCCGGAGCAGGTGCGACGGGCGGTCGATCGTTCGATGGAAATCGTCTATGCCAATCTTCCGGTGCAGATACTGTTTGTGGCACGGGAGGAAGCACTCCGGATGCCATTGCGAAAGGTGCCCGAACGCGAGGGCACGATCCGCGTGATCAAGATCGACGACTACGATTATTCCGCCTGCGGCGGCACCCATGTCGATCAGACCGCGCAGGTCGGCCTGATCCATCCCGTCGGCACGGCCAAAATGCGCGGCCACGTGCTGGTCAATTTTCTCGCGGGCGATCAGTCGCGCGACGATTACCTCAACCGCTTCGGCGTCACTGCGGCGCTGACCAGCACGTTCACGTGTCATGTCAACGACCTGGTCGAGAAGACCGGTCGACTGGCCGAAGAAAACCGATCGCTCCGACGCGAACTGAGCCGCCTGCAAAAAGAGATGCTGCCGCTCGAGGCCGAGAAGATCGCGGCCCAGAAGCAGACGGTCGGGCAGTTCGGGATGGTCTTTGTCGATATGGGTGAATACGATGCCAAACTCGCGGGGCAGCTGGCCGGTCTGGTGACGGAGCGGATCGCGGGACCCACCGCACTTCTCTGCGGCGATAAGCTGGTGCTCGCCGTGCCGCCCGAGAGCGGCCTGCACGCCGGCCATCTCATGCAGGAACTCGCCTCAGCGACCTCACTACGCGGCGGGGGAGGAGCAACCCAGGCGCAGGCGGGCGGGGCCGAGCGGACCCGGCTCTCCGAGTACCGCGAGCTATTCGAGAAGCTGTTGAATGAAGCCTAGCGCACACAATATTCTCCTCCTGGCGCTGATCTTGTATTTCGGGGCGGTGGCAACTCACGCCCAGCAGCAGCCCCAGAAGATAGTCCTCAATCATACCGACGAACTCGAAGTCGTTTACGAAAACGGCCGCTACGTGACCTACGTCAACGGCAACGTCGATTTCAAAACCGAGAGCGGTCACATCTACTGCGACTCGGCCATCTTCCTCAAGGGCGTCTTCGCCAATCTGCGCGGCCGCGTCTTTGTCGATGACACGGCCTACATCCTCCGGGCCGACTCCGTCTACTACAAGATCCCGACCGAGGAGGCGACCGCGCGCGGTCACCACGTCGAACTCTGGTCCTACGCCGACTCGCTCTACGGTGTCGGGACCCACGCCTTCTATAACCGTCGAAGCGGCGATTTCCGGATGGAGCACCGTCCGACTATCTACCTCGGCTATCCCGATACCGCCAAGATGATCGAGGTCATCGCCGACGACGTGAATTTCAAGTCCCGGCAGCACCGCGCCGAGGCGATGGGAAACGTCCTCATCAACTCGCAGGATCTGGAGGCGAAATCCGAGTGCGCCGTCATGAACACCGAAACGAGCGTGCTCGACCTGTATACCAAGCCGGTCGCCAAGCGCGGCCTGTCGACAATCAGCGGTGAGTTCATCTCGGTTTACTTTGCCAACAGCGAACTTCAGAAAATCGACGTCATGGATTCGGCCTACGGCGAATTCACCGAACCGATCGACTCGGCCCGGACCGATTTTGACCGCTCCAAATTGCGCGGGCGAAGAATTATCATGCATTTTCTCGCCGGCGAACTCCAGCAGGTCGACTGCTACGACCAGGCCTACTCATGGTATTATCCGTCGCTGCGAGGCGGACGAGAATACCACGAAAACACCGTCTCGGGCGACACCATTCGGTTCGGCGTGGTGCAGGAGCAGCTCCGGAGTGTCACCGTGATAGGCGGCGCCCGCGGAGCGTACGTCACCGGCAAACTCGGGGTGCCGGTCCTGCCGTCGAAGGACTTGGCACCGTAGATTCGGCCATCCCACAGCCGCGTTCCCTTCGGCCCGTCCTTGAACAGGCAGTGATAGACGAAGTACTTGCCCGCGTTGAACCCGGCGCACGAGATGTCGGTGATCCGGTAGGAGATCGTTCCGGCCGGCGTCGTGCGACTGATGGAGCTCAACGACGAAGGCTGG